>DATLGZ010000361.1:0-2706 GCA_035540235.1 Acidimicrobiales bacterium
GGGCAGGTTGCTCACGTGTTACTCACCCGTTCGCCGCTAGGCCTTCCCCGGTGTTGCCACCGGTTGGGCCCCGCTCGACTTGCATGTGTTAAGCACGCCGCCAGCGTTCGTCCTGAGCCAGGATCAAACTCTCCATCGAGATCTGGCCGGCCCGTAGGCCGGAAAGATCGGAGAGCCGGGCGCGAGGGTGACTGAACCCCGTTGCCCGACTGGCACAGAACGGCCAATTTTGTGTTGTCCGTTCAGTGCATTCAACTTCAACGGCCACCGTTGCCGGTGACCGCCCGCACTGGCGTCGAAGACCGTGACGGGCACGGCCTTCGATGAGACGACTCGTACGACCAACCCCGAGCGCGAAGCTTCGTAGCACCGGCCAAAGCCGGCACCGGAAGGTCACGAGCCGTCCACATGGCTCTCTGTTCCGTTTTCAAGGAGCGCTCTGGCCCCGAGGCACATGCCGCCTGCGCGGCCGAGGTGCCTCTCTGAGGCGAGGGTTGCGGAGGCGAACCCCGCACTTCCTCTCGTTCACCCGAGGATACTGCCGCTCGGGCCGGTGGGGCGCCGCCGGAGGCGGAGCCACAACCCCTGAACCTTAGCACAGCAGCTCCCGTCTCTCAACCGGAGATGCGTGCTGGTGAAGGTGACAACCGCCCGGGGCAGGCGATCATTCCCCGAACCGGACGAGATGGTAGTTCCTCTTGCCCCGGCGCAGGACGACGACGCCCCCGGCCAGCAGGTCGCCCTGGCCGATGCGGCGCTGGCCGTCGGTCTCGCGGGCGTTGTTGACGTAGACGCCACCCTGGGCCAGCTCCCGCCGGGCCGCCGACCGCGACGGCACCGCCCCGGCCCGCACCAGCAGGTCCTCCAGCACCAGACCGTCGGCCAGCTCCGACGGCGGCAGGGTCACCGAGGGCGCCTCGGCGAACACCTGGCGCAGCGTCGCCTCGTCCAGCTCCCGCAGCTCTCCCCCGTAGAGGGCGGCGGCGGCACGGAGGGCAGCGGAAGCCTCGTCCTCGCCGTGCACCAGGGCCGTCACCTTGTGGGCCAAGACCCGGTGGACGTCGCGCGACTCGGGCCGCTGGGCATGGATCTCGGCCAGCGACTCCACCGCCTCCCGGTCGAGGCCGGCGAACAGCTTGAGGAAGCGAACCACGTCGCGGTCGTCGGTGCGCATCCAGAACTGGAAGAGCTCGTAGGGCGACGTGAGGTTCGGGTCGAGCCACACGTTGCCGGCCTCGCTCTTGCCGAACTTCGACCCGTCCGCCTTGGTCAGGAGGGGCCAGGTGAAGCCGTGGACCGCCTCCGCCCGCGCCTTGCGCACCAGCTCCACGCCGGCGGTGATGTTGCCCCACTGGTCGCTCCCCCCGATCTGGAGGCGGCAGCCCTGGGTGTCGAAGAGGTGGAGGTAGTCGTAGGCCTGGAGGAGCATGTAGCTGAACTCGGTGTAGGAGATGCCCTGCTCCCGCGCCTCCAGCCGGGCCCGCACCGACTCCTTGGCGATCATGGCGTTGACGGTGAAGTGTTTGCCCACGTCGCGCAGGAAGGCGGTCAGGGGCATGGCGGTGAGCCAGTCGGCGTTGTCGAGCAGGAGGGCCTGCGACTCCCCGGGGCCGAAGTCGAGGAACCGCTCCAACTGGTTGCGGATGGCGGCCACGTTGGCCCGCACGTCGTCGAGCGAGCGCATGGGCCGCTCCGCGTCCTTCCCGCTGGGGTCGCCGATGAGGGTGGTGCCGCCCCCCACGACCACCAGGGGCCGGTGGCCGGCCCGCTGGAGCCCCCGCAGGGCGAGCACGCCGATGAAGTTCCCCAGGTGGAGGCTGGTGGCGGTGGCGTCGATGCCGTGGTAGACGACGAACCGCTCGGCGGCCAGCCTGGCCCCCAGCTCGGGGTCGGTGAGCTGGTGCACCATCCCCCGCCACTCGAGGTCGGCCAGCACGTCGTCCATGGGGCCGGACGGTAGTGGTCGCCCGTCACCCCGTGAGCCGCGTTTCAGAACGACTGGCGAACCAGCTCCCCGGCCGCCTCGACCGCCCGGGTGCGGCGGGGGCGGCTCCGCCACCGCTCGTGCGTCAGCTCTTCGGAGACGGCCAGGTCCTCCTGGAACTGGTCGGCCAGGGTCTCTACCACCTGCGGGCCCGAGGAGCACACGCTCAACTCCGAGTCGAGGCCGAAGGACCGGTGGTCGAAGTTGGCGGAGCCGACATTGGCCCAGCCGTCGACCACGAGCACCTTGGCGTGGAGCATGGTGGGCCCGTACTCGAAGACCCGGGCGCCCGCCTCCAGCAGGGGCCCGTAGGAGCGGGCGCCGGTGCGGCGGACCACCTCCTTGTCCACGTTGGGCCCGTTGGTGAGGACCCTGACGTCGACGCCCCGCCGGGCGGCGTCGGTCAGCACCTCCACGAACCCCCCGCTGGCGGCGAAGTAGGCGGTGGTGAGCCACACCCGCTTCCGGGCGCCGGCCAGGGCGGCGTAGAACAGGGGGGCGGTGGGGGTTCCCGCCGTGCTGGGCGAGCTGCGCACCACCTGGAGGTCGACGCCGTCCGGGAAGGGCTCGAGCTCGGGCAGGTGGTCGCCGGAGACGATCCGGCCGGTGGCCTCGGCCCAGTTCTCGGCGAAGCCGGCCAGGACGTCGCGGACCGCCGGGCCCTCGACGCGCAGGTGGGTCTCCCGCCAGTGCTCGGGGTCCTGGGCGTCTCCCGTCCAGAC
>DATLGZ010000362.1:0-4903 GCA_035540235.1 Acidimicrobiales bacterium
GGGCGGTCGTCGTCGGCACGACCGTGGTCGAGAGGGGCACGCTGGTCGAAGGCGATGTGGTGGTGGGAGCTGTGGTCGTCGAGGTGCTGGTGGTGGTGGCCACCGCGCTGACGACCACCGATCCGGCCGGGTCGGTGCACGCCGTCGCCACCGGGTTGTGGACGGTGTCCCCGCTGTAGGCGGCTCGCCATCGGTACGTGCCGGCCGCGATCGGCACGAAGGGGCCCGACGGGTACGTACCGTTACCCGTCACCGTTACGGTGGTCGTGAAGGCGGGGGGGCCCGAGCAGTTGGCGTCGTCGGGGCCGTAGAGGTCGAAACGGATGGTGCCGGTGGGGCTGGTGCCGCCCGACAGCGTTGCCGACGCGCTGACCTGGCCACCCAGGGCGACGCCTGGCGAGGCGGCAACTGTCAACGCGGGCGTGACCAAGCCCGGAGCGACGACGACGGCCCCCGCCGGGTCGGCGCAGGTCGTGCCCGTCGCGTTGTTGTTGGCGTCACCGCTGTACACCGCGACCCACTGGTAGGTGCCCGGCGCAGTGGGGGCGAAGGGGGGCGACGTGTACATCCCGTTGCCGGCCACGGGCACGGTCGAGGCGAAGGCCGGGGGGTCGGCGCACACCAGGTTGTTGGGGCCGAACACCTCGAAGGTGATGGAGCCGGTGGGGCCCGAGGGACCGGCGCCGTTGGCCAGGGTGGCCGTGGCCGTCACTTGGCTCCCGACCGACACCGACGACGGCGTCGCCACGGTCATCGACGGGATCCGCTTGGCCACTGCGGTCTCCTGGGTGGGGTCGCCGCAGGCGGTGGCGGCGGGCGAGTTCTGGGCGTCACCGCTGTAGCGGGCGATCCACCGGTAGGTCCCCGCCTCCTGGGTGGTGAAGGAGTCGGACTGGTAGTTGCCGTTCCCGGCCACCGGCTCGGAGGAGGTGAAGATGGGCGGGCCGGCGCAGGTGGGGTTGTCGGGCCCGTAGAGCTCGAAGGTGATGGTGCCGGTGGGGTTGTCGCCGCCGCCGAGGGTGGCGAAGTCGAAGATGGCGACGCCCACGGGGTTGCCGGAGGGGGAGGCTTGGGCGGTAAGGGTCGGGTCGGCCGCCTGGGCGGCCCAGGGCGGCACCGCCCACGCCGCCAGCGTGGCCAGGACCAACCACGCCGAACCGGCGATGAGTGGCAGCCGCCGCCGCCCGGCTCGCCCGACGTCGCTCCCACCCGCCATTCCACGGCCCGCCTCTCCCTAGCTCGCTCCGGGAGCCTAACCTCCGACGTCTGGCCGCAGCCGGACCGAGGGCGGCGGCGCCGATGGCTAGGCTCCGGGCATCGGTCTCCGGCCCCAGCGGCACCCGGCCCGGCTTCCCCTGCTCCTGGCGACTCTGGCGGTGGGAGGGACAGGTTGCAGCAGCCGTTTCGGCGCGCCCGAGGCCGCCACCGCCCAGGGGGAGCACATCCTCGACCTGTGGCGGGTGCTGTTCTGGGCCGGCGTGGGCGTGGGCGGCCTGGTCATCGCCCTCATCGGGTGGTCGCTGGTGCGCTACCGCGTGCGGGAGGGCCGTGACCCGGCCACCTTCTACGAGCACGTCCGCCTCGAGCTCTTCTACACGGCGGTGCCGCTGGTGCTGGTGGCGGGGCTGTTCGGGGTGACGATGATGACCCAGCGCGACGTGGACCGGGTGGCCGCCGAGCCCGACCTGCGCATCGAGGTCACCGGCTTCCAGTGGGGATGGCGGTTCCGGTACCTGACCGAGGGCATCACGATCGTGGGGACCAACCTCGAGCCGCCCACGATGGTGCTGCCCGTCGACCTCACCGCCCGCCTCACCCTCATTTCCCCCGACGTCATCCACTCCTTCTGGGTGCCCGAGTTCCTCGTCAAGCGGGACGTCATCCCCAACCACGTCAACCGCCTCGACGTGACCCCCACCCGCACCGGCACCTTCGGCGGCGTGTGCGCCGAGTTCTGCGGCCTCCACCACACCGGCATGACCTTCACCGTGGAGGTGGTGGAGCTCCAGCAGTTCCAGGCCTTCGTGGCCCAGCAGCAGCAGGACGAGCAGCAGCAGCAGGGACCGCCCCCGGGCCAGGGCGGCGGCGCCAATCCCGGCGGCCAGGCCGCACCGGCCCGTCCGCCGGACCACGGCGTTCAGGCCACGCAGGCCGGCGGCCAGGCCGCACCGGCCCAGGCCGGCCGGCCACCAGAGGTGACGGTGGGATGACGGTCCTCGAGGAGGTCGTGGAGCCTCCCCAGCCCGAACCGCCCCACCACCCGAGCCCGACGGGGGTGATGGCCTGGGTGACCACGGTCGATCACAAGAGGATCGGGATCCTCTACATGGCCACCGCCTTCGCCTTCTTCCTGGTGGGGGGCGTGCTGGCCCTGCTCATGCGCACGGAGCTGGCCCGGCCCGGCCGCCAGCTGGTCGACGAGGCCGTCTACAACCAGCTGTTCACCATGCACGGCAGCGTGATGATGTTCCTGTTCGCGGTGCCCATGGCGGTGGGGCTGGCCAACTACCTCGTGCCCCTCCACGTGGGCGCGCCCGACATGGCCTTCCCCCGCCTCAACGCCCTCTCCTACTGGCTGTTCCTCGGCGGCGGGCTCACCATGCTGTCGGGCTTCCTCACCTCCCGGGGGGCGGCCGCCTTCGGGTGGACGGCCTACACGCCCCTCTCCGACGGCGTGCACTCCCCCGGCGCGGGAGCCGACCTGTGGATCGCGGCGGTGGTCATCACCGGCGTGGCCGGCGTGCTCAGCGCCGTGAACATCATCACCACGGTGATCTCCATGAGGGCCCCGGGGATGACGATGTTCCGCATGCCGATCTTCACCTGGAACATGCTGGTGGTCAGCTTCATGATCGTGCTGGCGTTCCCCGTGTTGACGGCGGCGCTGGCCCTGCTCTACGCCGACCGCCACTTCGGCGCCCACTTCTTCGACATGCGGGAGGGGGGCGTGCCGGTGGTGTGGCAGCACCTCTTCTGGTTCTTCGGCCACCCCGAGGTGTACATCGTGGCCCTGCCCTTCTTCGGCGTCGTCACCGAGGTGATCCCCGTCTTCAGCCGCAAGCGGGTGTTCGGCTACCGGGGGTTCGTCCTGGCCACGCTGGCCATCGCCGCCCTGTCCACCGCGGTGTGGGCCCACCACATGTTCACCACCGGCGCGGTCAACCTGCCCTTCTTCTCGGCCATGACCTACCTGGTGGCGGTGCCCACCGGGGTGAAGTTCTTCAACTGGATAGCCACCATGTGGCGGGGCAGCGTGGGCTTCGGCTCGCCCATGCTGTTCTGCATCGGGTTCCTGCTGGTGTTCCTCGTCGGGGGGCTGACGGGGCCGATGCTGGCCTCGCCCCCGTTCGACTTCCACGTGCACGACACCTACTTCGTGGTCGCCCACATGCACTACGTGCTCTTCGGATCGGTGGTGTTCGGCCTGTTCGCCGGCCTCTACTTCTGGTGGCCCAAGTTCTTCGGGTGGCGGCTGGGCGAGGGGTGGGCCAAGGCCCACTTCTGGCTGCTGTTCCTCGGGTTCAACGTCGCCTTCTGGCCCCAGCACCTCATGGGGCTGCGGGGCATGCCCCGGCGGGTGGTCGACTACAGCCAGGACCAGGGCCTTCCCCTCCTCAACCTGGTGTCGACGGTGGGGGCGTTCGTGGCCGCCACCGGGGTGCTGCTGTTCGTGGTGAACGTGTGGGTGTCGGCCCGGCGGCGGGCGCCGGCGGGCGACGACCCGTGGGGTGGCTACTCGTTGGAGTGGTGGACGTCGTCCCCGCCGCCGGAGCACAACTTCGAGAAGCTGCCGCCCATCCGCTCCGAGCGCCCCACCTTCGACGCCCGCTCCAAGAGCCCGGCGCCCACGGAGCGGGCGGCGGGCAAGGGGCCGCGATGAAGGTGGAGTGGCGGCTGTTCGCAGGGGCGGGCGGCTTCTTCGCCCTCACCGGCTCGATCTACTGGTTCGCCAGCTACGAGCACGCTGGCACCACCATGCTGGGACTGGCCGTGGTGTCGGTGCTCATGGTGGCGGGTTGGCTGTGGTTCCAGTCGCGGCGGCTGCACGGGCCCCGCCCCGAGGACCGGGTGGACGCCGAGCCGGGCGACGGCGCCGCCGACCTCGGCTACTTCCCCGGAGCCAGCATCTGGCCCTTCGTGGTGGGCTGGGCCGGGGTGGTGGCCATCAACGGGTTCGTCTTCGGCCCGTGGCTGGGCCTGGCCGGCGGCCTCCTGCTGCTGGTGGGCGTGATCGGCTACGCCGTGGAGTCCAACCGCAAGTAGGGCCGGAGGAAGAAAAACCCGGCCGAGGCGGTATCCCACCCGGCGGGCACGGCGATGACGGGGACGAGGCCCTTCATCCGATGGGCTCCACCGAAAAGGCGACCTGCCGGCGACGGCAGCGAGCAACGTCACCGGGCCTGCCAGGCAGGCAGCCGGACTACCGAAGTGGAGGATTACCACATGATTCCCGCACTCCTGGGCGGCCTGGCCAGCAAGCTCGCCGGCATGGGCGTGGCGGCCAAGGCCGGCATCGGCCTGGGCATCGCCGCCACCGCCACCGCCGGCGTGGCCGCCGTACTGCCCCCCGCCGCCGACAACGCAACCAACGCCGACGCCGGCGCCGGCGTGACGGCCTCCGTCGAGCTGCCGTCGCTGCCGTCGCTGCCGTCGCTGCCCGTCGACGTCACCCTGCCGTCCGAGGCCGGCTTCGGCCTCCAGGTCGCGGCCGACGCCACCGCTGGGGCGGCCGGGGCCGGCGCTCAGTTCGGCCTCGACGTGGCCAACCGCACCCCCGCCGCCGGCAACGTGCCCACCTCGGTGCCCGCCGGCCCGCCCGCCAGCGTGCCCGCTGCGCAGGGCCAGGGCTCGGGCCAGCCCGAGGCCACCGGCCTCGACCGGGCCCGCCAGACGCCCGCCGGCC
>DATLGZ010000363.1:0-6467 GCA_035540235.1 Acidimicrobiales bacterium
ATGTTCGAGTGCGTGACCCACGGCGTGCCCTTCGTGCTGGGCGGGTCGGTGCGCGACGACGGGCCCCTGCCCGACGTCCACACCGACGTGGTCGAGGCGGCCGACGCCATGAGGGCCCAGCTGCCGGGAGTGGGCGTGGCCCTGATGCTGGCCACCACCCTGCACGCCATCGCCACCGGCAACCTCCTCCCCGCCAATGTCGAGACCTTCTGCGTCGACATCAACCAGGCGGTGGTGACCAAGCTGGCCGACCGGGGCAGCCGCCAGGCCCTGGGCATCGTCACCGACGTGGGCCTGTTCCTCCACACCCTGGCCGACCACCTCGTACCGGAGTGATGCCGGGGAACTCCGGGGTGGCGCCGCTGGCCTGGGGGCGGCGGTTCCTGATGTGCCCCCCCGAGCACTTCGGCGTGCTCTACGAGATCAATCCCTGGATGCACCAGGAGGTGACCGTCGACCTCGACCGGGCTCGGGCCCAGTGGGAGGGCCTGGTCGGCGTCCTGCGCCAGGCGGGGGCCGAGGTGGAGACCCTCGAGCCCCGCCCCGGCCTGCCCGACCTGGTCTTCACCGCCAACGGCGGCGTCGTCAACGGCCGCACCTTCGTCCCGAGCCGCTTCCGCCACCCCGAGCGGCGGGGCGAGGAGCCGCACTACGCCGGCTGGTTCGCGGCCAACGGCTACGACGTGGCGACCCTGCCGCCCACCGTGTCCCACGAGGGGGCGGGCGACGCCCTGCCCTTCGGACGGGTGTTCGTTTCGGGCTACCGCTACCGCTCCGACGCCGCCGCCCACGCCGAGCTGTCCCGCCTCGTCGGCGCGCCGGTGCGCGCCATCGAGCTGGCCGACCCCCGCTACTACCACCTCGACCTCACCTTCTGCCCCCTCGACGGCCGGCGGGCGCTGGTCGCCCCCGACGCCTGGGACGCCTACGGGCGCAAGGTGGTGGAGGCCCTGGTGCCCGAGCCCCTGGCCCTCGAGCCTGACGAGACGGCCGCCTTCTGCGCCAACTCGGTGGTCGTCGGCACCACCGTGGTCATGCCCGCCTGCCCGCCCCGGGTCGGCCGCCAGCTCGAGTCCTGGGGTTTCGACGTGGTCGAGGCCCCCGTGGGCGAGTTCCAGAAGGCGGGCGGGGCGTGCCGCTGCCTCACCCTCGCCCTCGACGTCGAGCTCCCGGGCCCCGCCCCGTCACCCCGGCCGTAACGTCTCCGCCATGCGCATCGCCGTGATCGGGACGGGCAGGGTGGGGACGGCTCTGGGCAAGGGGTGGGCGGCCGCCGGCCACACCGTCGTGTTCGGTTCCCGGCGGCCGGCGCAGGTCGACTGCGCGGTGGGGTCGGCCGACAGCGTCGCCGGCGCCGCCCACCGGAGCGAGGTGGTGGTGCTGGCCGTGCCCTTCGGCGCGGCGGCCGAGGCGGTCACGGCGGCCGGCAACCTCGACGGCAAGGTCGTCGTCGACGCCACCAACCCCATCGGCGCCGCCATCCCGCCGCCCCACCGGTCGGGGGCGGAGCGGCTGGCCGCCACCGTTCCCGGGGCCCGGGTGGTGAAGGCCTTCAACACCATGGGGTTCGAGGTGATGGCCGACCCCGTGGTGGAGGGCCGCCCCGCCCTCCTCCTCTACTGCGGCGACGACGCCGGCGCCAAGGAGGCGGTCGACCGCCTCGCCCGCGACCTCGGCTTCGACCCGGTCGACGCCGGCCCCCTGTCCGCCGCCCGCCTGCTGGAGGGGCTGGCCGAGCTATGGGTCCACCTCGCCCTCCACCACCTGGGACGGGGGTTCACCTTCGCCCTGTTGCGGCGCTGACCGGGGGCCGCCATCGTGGGGGCCATGTGCCGAAGCATCGTCACCCTGCGGGGGACCGACCCGGTCAGCGACGAGGAGATCCACGCCGCCGCCCTGCAGTTCGTGCGCAAGATCAGCGGGTTCCGCCAACCCTCCCAGGCCAACGCCGAGGCCTTCGACACCGCCGTGGCCGAGATCGCCGGATCGGCCCGCCGCCTGCTCGACCGCCTGCCCGCCACCCGTCCCCGGCCGGCGCCCTCCCGCCGGGCGGATCGGGGCGCCGGCACCCGCAGCTAGCGGAGCGTGCCCGCCGGGTCGCGCTCACGCTCGCGGCGCGTGACCCTCGAGGCCACCCGCCACACGCCTCCGGCCAGCACGATCGACACCGCCGCCAGGGCGACGTGAACGGCGAAGCCGGGGCTGCCGACGCCGTCGGCCACCTGGTTCTTGACGAACACCGACCAGATCAGGATCGTCCAGGCGGCGGTCAGGCGGAGGAACAGGGCGTCGCGGCGGGCCATGCCCACGAACGTACCGCCGGGCCGGTCCCCGGGGGCAATCGAACTCAGTAGGGCCCGGCCGGGGTGGTGGGCGGGGCTTCGATGACCGGTGAGTCCTGGCCGCAGGCGGCGGCCCCCAGTCCGGCCAGGGCCACCAACAGGGCGGCGGCCGCGATCAGGCGCCGTCCCACGGTCTTCCTTCGAGCCGGGCCCCCTCGAACAGCGACCCCTGCCCGTCGTCGCGCACGAGCCGGCGCACCCCGCCCCACGGCAGGTGGTCCATGAACACCCAGGCCCGGCGGTGTATCGACGTCGGCCCCCACGCCGCCAGCGCCGCCTTGTGGCGGGGGCAGGGGTAGCCCTTGTTGAGGTCGAAGTCGTAGCCCGGGAAGTTGACCGCCTCGGCCCGCATGATGCGGTCGCGGGTGACCTTGGCCAGCACCGAGGCGGCCGCGATCGAGAGGCAGTTGGCGTCCCCCTTCACCAGGCGCTTCACCCGGGCCGCCCCCACGAAGTCCCAGTTGCCGTCGACCAGCACGACGTCGGGCACCACGCCGAGGCCCTCGACGGCTCGGCGGGCGGCCAGCTTCTGGGCCGCCGACATGCCCAGCTGGTCGCACTCCTGCTGGCTGGCGTGGCCCACCGCCCACGCCGCGCACCACCCCGCCACCCGGGGGAACAGCCGCTCCCGCTCCGGCTCGGTGAGCATCTTCGAGTCGCGCACCTTGTAGACACGCCGTTCGCGGGGCAGCACCGCCGCTCCCACCGAGATGGGGCCGGCCCACGACCCCCGGCCCACCTCGTCCACGCCCACCACCACCTGGCAGCCCTCGTCCCACAGCGCCCGCTCGGTGGCGAGGGAGGGGACGACCTGCTTGCGCACCACCGGCGGCCGGACCGGCCGGACGGCGGGCGGGGCGATCAGCGCCATCGCCGCCGACCATACATCGGCAGGGCCGCTCCCCCGGGGACACTCGATCAACGACGGTTCGGGGACCGCAGGGCCGGGTACGGCGTGAGGGCAGGTCGCGAGAGGAAGGAGCACGGCCGCCATGGGCAGCCTCCGCGAGGCCAATCCGTCCCTCTGGGTCGGCACGACCCCCGACTCCGGCTTCCCCACCCTCGCCGGCGACATCGAGGCCGACGTGGCGGTGATCGGCGGGGGCATCGCCGGGCTGATGACCGCCGCCCTGTGCCGCCAGGAGGGCCACCGGGTCGTAGTCCTCGAGGCGGGGCGGCTGGCTGCCGGCGCCACGGGCTACACCACGGCCAAGCTCACCGCCCTTCACGGCCTCGTCTACGACCGGCTGGCCCGCTCGTTCGGCGACCAGGCGGCGGCGCAGTACGCCGACGCCAACCTGGCCGGGATCGCCCGCGTGGCGGCCCTCGTCGAGCAGCACGCCATCGACTGCGACTTCGAGCGCCAACCGGCCTTCACCTACACCACCGACACCTCGGCGGTGGGCGCGATCGAGGCCGAGGTGGCCACCGCCGGGCGGATCGGGCTGGGGGCCACGCTGACGACCGAGACCGACCTTCCCTACCCGGTGGCGGGGGCGGTGCGGCTCGACGGCCAGGCCCAGTTCCACCCGCGGAGGTTCTGCCTGGGACTGGCCGCCACCATCCCCGGCGATGGCAGCCAAGTCTTCGAGCGGACCCAGGCGGTGGAGGTGCACGACGGCGACCCGTGCGTGGTCGCGACCGGCGGCGGCCAGGTGACCGCCCGCCACGTCGTCGTCGCCACCCACCTGCCCTTCCTCGACCGGGGCGGGTTCTTCGCCCGGGCCCATCCAGTGCGGTCCTACGCTCTCAGCGCCACCCTGGATGCAGCCGTGCCCACGGGCATGTACCTGAGCATCGACACGCCGACCCGCTCCGTGCGGCCCGCTCGCATGGACGGCCACCCCGTCGTCATCCTCGGGGGCGAGGGCCACAAGGTGGGCCAGGACGAGGACACCCGCCAGCGGTACGCGGTGCTGGAGAGCTGGGCCCGGGAACACTTCCCCGTCCGCTCCATCGACTACCGCTGGTCGGCCCAGGACTACATGCCCGTCGACGGCGTGCCCTTCGTCGGGCCGGTCCTCCCGAGGTCGGAGCGTGTCCTGGTCGCGACCGGGTTCAAGAAGTGGGGCATGAGCAACGGGGCGGCGGCCGCCATCATGCTGACCGACCGCATCGCGGGCCGGGACAACGCCTGGGCCACGCTGTTCGACACCGACCGGCTTAACCTCCGCCAGGCCGCCAGCGAACTTCTGAAGGAGAACGCCGACGTTGTCAAGCGCTTCGTCGCAGACCGGATCCGCACCGACCTCCGCCGCTCACCCGACGACCTGGCCCCGGGAGAGGCGGCGGTCCTGCGCCAGGGCGCGGGCCGGGTCGCCGCCTACCGCGACCCCGGCGGGACCCTCCACCGCGTGTCGGCGGCGTGCACGCACATGGGCTGCACGGTCACGTGGAACACGGCCGAGACCACGTGGGACTGCCCCTGCCACGGCTCCCGCTTCAGCGTCGACGGGGAGATCCTCGAGGGCCCGGCCCTGCGCCCGCTCGAACGCCGGGACCCCTGACCCGGTGGGAAGCCCCGATCAGGCCAGGCGCACGCCGGCCGGCCCCTCGACCACCCGGCCCACGGCCACGAAGCCGGCGGCGGCCAGGCCCTCGTCGCCGGCCTGGCCGGGGCCCACCGCGGCCAGCAGCCCGCCCGATGTCTGGGGGTCGAAGCACAGGCTCTCCAGGGCCCGGTCGACGGAGCCGACCTCGATCCGCTCCCCCAGGTAGGCCCGGTTGCGGGCGTCGCCCCCCGTGATCACGCCCCCTTCGGCGGTGGCCAGGGCGCCGGGGTAGAGCGGGATCGACGCCGAGTCGATCTCCACCGTCACCTCCGAGCGCTCGGCCATCTCCCACGAGTGGCCGAGCAGGCCGAACCCGGTCACGTCGGTCACGGCGTGGGGCGGCTCGTCCAGGGCGGCGAGGGCCTCGGCCGCCTCCCGGTTGAGCCGGCGCATGCTGGCGATGGCCATGGCCTTGTCGTCGGCGCCGCCCCCGGCCAGCAGGATGCCCGTGCCCAGAGGCTTGGAGAGGAGCAGCACGTCGCCGGGGCGGGCCCCGGCCTTGGTCCAGACCCGGCCGGGGTGGACCAGCCCCTGCACGGCCAGGCCGAACACGGGCTCCTCGGAGCGGATGGTGTGGCCGCCCGCCACCACGCCCCCCGCCTCGGCCACCACCTCGGCGGCGGCGGCCAGGATGGCGGCCACCGCCTCGACCGGCAGCCGCTCGGGGAAGGCGGAGATGTTGAGGGCCAGCACCACCCGGCCCCCCATGGCGAACACGTCGCTGCAGGCGTTGGCGGCGGCAATGGCCCCGAAGTCGGAGGGGTCGTCGACCAGGGGCGGGAAGAAGTCGGTGGTCGACACCAGGGCGGCGTCGTCGGAGAGGCGGTAGACGGCGGCGTCGTCGAAGGGGGCCAGCCCCACCAGCAGGGACGGGTCGGGCAGGGCGGCGGCCAGCGCCTTCACCAGGCCCGACAGCGGCGACCCTCCCCACTTGGCCGCGCACCCGCCACAAGTCGTCCACTCCGTCAGTTTCAGCGCAGTCGTCACCGGGCCAGTATCGCCGCCCTCACGCCGGTTTGAGGCAATAAGCGTCGGAAACCGACGCCTATTGCCTGAGACCCACTCAGCGGTTCGGCGTGATGGTGTCGTTGAGCCCGTCGGCGAGGAGGTTGACGGCGATCACGGCCAGAGCCAGGGCCGCCCCCGGGAAGACCGACATCCACCACGCCACGCGGATGAAGCGCTGGGCGTTGGAGACGAGGAAGCCGAGGCTCATCACGTTGGCGTCGCCCAGGCCCAGGAAGCTGAGGCTCGCCTCCAGCAGGATGATCCGGGAGGCGAGCAGGGCGATCACCACCACCGCCGCCGGCACCACGTTGGGCAGCACATGCCGGGTGAGGATGCGGAGGTTGCTGGCCCCCAGCGACCGGGCCGCCTCCACGAACTGCCGCTCCCGGATCGACAGGGCCTCGGCCCGCACCACCCGGGCCAGCAGCGGCCACGACGTGAACCCCAGCACCAGGATCATGTTCCTGAAGCTCGAGCCGAACAGCGCCAGCACGAGCAGGACCAGGAAGAACCGGGGGATGGTCTGGAACAGCTCGGTGAAGCGCATGAGGGCGTCGTCGAGGAA
>DATLGZ010000364.1:0-3458 GCA_035540235.1 Acidimicrobiales bacterium
CCCCAGCCGCCCGCCCTCGCCCTCCCGAGGCTCCACCCGGCTGCCGTCACCGCCGGCGCCCTCGCCTTCCTGACCCTGGCCGTAGCCGCCTTCACCCGCATGTGGGCCGAAGGGGGCCTGGTGCTCGACGGCCCGGGCGTCTCGCTGTTCGTGCGGCTGAGCCTCGACCACTGGCAGGGCCTGGGCGTGCCCTACTGGTGGTCGGACATGTGGTCGGGGAGCCCGGTCTGGTCGCTGGCCCCGTCGTTCCCGGTGCTCATGCTCGTCCCCCTCGCCGCCGTGGTGGGGCCCGACGAGGCGGTGAAGCTGGCCTCGGTGGCGGCCCAGGTGGTGGGGGCGTGGGGCGCCTTCGTGCTGGTCCGCTCCCTCTGGCAGCGGCTCCCCGCCGCCGTGGTGGCGGGCGTGGTGTACGGCCTCCACCCGCTGTTCGCCTCCCACGCCCTCTTCGGCCACGAGACCTCGTTGTGGGTGATGGCCGCCACCCCGTGGCTGGTGTGGAGCCTGCGGCTGGCGCTGCGGGGGGACGGCGCCCTCTACGTGGCCCTGGCCGGCCTGCTGATCGGATTCGCCATCCTCCAGCAGGCCGAGCACGTGTACGCCTTGGCCATCCTGTGCGCCGCCCTGCTGGCGGTGGAGGTGGCCCGGGCCCGCTTCACCCGCGGCGGGCCCCGGAGCGTCGGTGGGGTGCTGTTCCGGGCGGTGGTGGTGGTGGCCCTGGGCCTGGGCGTGATCGCCCACTGGCTGCTCCCCTTCGTCACCAGCCACGAGCACTTCGTGCTCACCACGCCCGACAGCGTGCGGGCCGTGCTGGTGGAGGGGATCGCCGGGGACCTGGGCCGGGAGATGGGGTTGTTCGTCAACCGGGCGGAGGCGGTGAACGGCAGCGTCGGGTTCGAGCGCGACCTGCTGGCCGGCAACTTCTACCTGAGCTGGGTGGCGCTGGCCCTGACCCTGCTCACCCTGCCCTTCCTCGGGCGTCACGACCGGGACGGCTGCCTGACGGCGGTGCTGTTCGCGTCGGCGGTGGGCGTGTGGATGTCGACGGCAGCCGTGCCCCTCGCCGTGAGCGGCCCGGCCGAGCGCCGCCAGCTGCTGCCCTTCATCGTGGTGGGAGGGCTCGCCGGCCTCCTGGTGGGCAGCTTCATCAGCCGGCTGCGGCTGGGGAGGGCGGCGGCGGTGGGCGGGGTGCTCACCACCGGCCTGCTGGTGGGCCTGCCCTACTTCGCGCCCTTCCTCGCCCTCCAGCGCGTGATCCCGTTCCTGGAGAGCATCCGCTTCCCCCGCTTCTACCACGTGGCCGCCCTGGGGATGGCCATGGGGTCGGCCTACGCGGTCGTGCTCGTGCAGCGCTGGGCCGAGGGACGCGACCGCCGCGCCGCGCCCGTCCTGGCGGCGGCGGCCGGCCTGGTGGTGCTCGGGGCCTTCGTCATCGACGCCCACCCCTACCGCAGCTACTACCGCACCCAGCCGCCCGGCCGCGACGCCGCCTACGCCGACCTGGAGGCCCGGCTGGCCGCCCTGGCCGCCACCGACCGGCTGGGCCTGGGCGGCTACGGCGACCCCGGCGCGGTCGATCGCCTCCTCCAGACGGGGCGGGAGCTGGCCACAGGCTGGCCCCACCCCCTGGCGGCGCGTGACCTGTGGCGGCTGAACGGCGAGTCGTTCTTCGGCCCGACCGGGTTCCGCGACGCCGCCCTCGGGCTGTCAGGGGTCTCCCAGCTGGTCGAGGAGCACTTCGTCAAGCCCGAGGAGGGCGGCCCCCAGGTCGGCGAGGTGCGCCTGATACCCAACCCAGACGTGCTGCCGATGGTGCGGGCCTACGACCGCGCCGTCGTGGTGGGCGACGGAGGGCTGGCCCCCGTGCTGGCCACCTCCCTCGCCCCCCGCAACGTGGGGGTGGTGACGGGCGGGGCGGCGGAGGCCCGCCGGCTGGGCGCCGCCTCCGGGGCCGTCCTGGGCGGTGACCCGTGCCGGACCGCGGCGCTGGCGGGCGCGGGCGACGTGGCCGGTGAGGTGGCCATGGCCTGCGCCTTCGACCGCTGGGTCGGGGTCTACGCCGACATCGCCTCGATCTCCCTGCGCCACCGGCCGGGCGCGGTGTTCGAGGCCCCCGCCGGCGGCCTGCGGGGCGTCAGCGTGTGGCTCGACCGCTCTCCCCACCCCTCCGCCCTGACGCTGTGGGAGCTGGCCGCCGACGGCCGCTCGCTCGGCCAGGAGATCGACACCGTGTTCGCCAGCGGCTACGACCACTTCGGGATCGTCTCGTTCGCCTTCGACCCCATCCCCGACTCCGCCGGCAAGCGCTACGCCTTCGAGCTGTTCTGCGACACGTGCGAGGGCCGGGACGGGTTCCCCCGCCTGGCGACCGCCAACGACAGCCGCGCCCCCGCCAACCTCCTGCGCAACCGCAACCGGGTCGGCGGCCGGGTGGCCGACTTCTCGCTCCTCTACGACCGGGTCCCGGTGGCGCCGCCCTCCGCCACCGCCGTCGAGGCCCGCCGCGACGGCCACGGCCGCTGGCGGCTGCGGTCGTCCGGCCCCACCGACGCCCTGGTGGTGGTGGCGGAGGCGTGGTTCCCGGGTTGGAAGGCGACGGTGGACGGGCGCCCGGCCCCCGTCCTCAAGTCCGACGGCGCCTTCCTGGGAGTCGCCGTCGGCCCGGGCGAGCACGAGATCACCCTCGCCTACGAGCCACCTGCCACGGTGACGGTGGGGCGGGCCGTCACCGCCGTCACGCTGGCGGGAGCGGCCGCCCTGCTGGTGGGCGGCGCCCGCCAGCACCGGCGGCGCAGGGCCCGCCGGGGGCGGGCCTCAGGGCCGGCGGGCCACGACCTCCACGTGGGCCCCCCAGCGGGCGGTCCACGGCGGGAGCCGGTCCTCGACCCCCGTCAGCCAGAGCCAGGCCCGGCGGCCGGACTTCGGGAGGGCCCACGCCGCGAACGACAGCAGGCTGTGCTGGCGCCGGTCGGCGACGGAGAAGCCGGCCTCCCCCAGCAGCCCGGCCAGGGTGGCGGCGGTGAACCGGGAGCGGACGGGAACGCCGTCCCACTCGGGGCGGACGCGGCGGCCGACGCGGACGACGGGGTTGTCCTCGACGGTCTCGGCGAGGACGAGGTGGCCGCCGGGGCGGAGGACCCGCCGAATCTCGGCCAGGACCCGGACGGGGTCATCGAGGTGGTGAAGCACGTGGATGCACCACACCAGGCCGACGGTGGCGTCACCGAATGGTAGGGAGGAGCCGTCGCCCGCCACGACGGGCGCTCGGGCCGACGCGGCCGCCTCCGCCACCCGCTCCACCTCGGGCTCGATGCCCACCACCCGCATGCCCCGCTCCGCCATGTGGGACGTCCAGAACCCGTGGCCGCAGCCCAGGTCGAGCACCGGCCCGTCGCCCGCCAGCCGGTCGAGCCAGCCCTCCACGAACGGGTTGAGCCCGGGACCACCGCCGTCGTGGACGG
>DATLGZ010000365.1:0-1513 GCA_035540235.1 Acidimicrobiales bacterium
CGGCGGGCCGGTCATCTCCGACGACCTCCAGATGGGCGCCATCAGCGACGAGTACGGCCTGGACACGGCCGTGCGCCAGGCCCTGCTCGCCGGCGTCGACGTGCTGCTGCTGGCCAACAACAACCCCCGGTCGTACGAGCCCGCCATCGCCCCGCGGGTCGTGGACATCGTGGTCGCCCTGGTCCGCGACGGCGCCGTCAGCGAGCAGCGCATCGACGAGTCGCTCGAGCGGGTCCGGTCCCTCAAGCAGCGGGTTCCCCGCCCGCCCCGCTGAGGCCGAGCCGCCGCTCAGCCGGGAAAGGCCTCGTCGGTGCTGGGGTGGCCGGCCAGCTCGTCGGCCAGCGCCCCGGCGGCGCGGCGGAACGAACCGCCGGCCAGCACCGCCTCGAGACCGGCTCGAATGGCCTCCGCCTCGGGCGCCACGCTGACCCCCGCCCCCGCCGCCGCCACCCGGCGGGCGTTGATGTGCTGGTCGCTGGCGAACAGGGGTACCACCACCAGCGGGACGCCGGCCGCCAGCGCCCCCAGCGTCGACCCACCGCCGCCGTGGCACACCACCGCGTTGGCCCGCCGCAGCACCTCGTTCTGGTCGACCCAGCGCTCGACCCGCACGTTGGGCGGGGGCGTGCCCACCGCCGCCGGGTCGGCCCCGTGCCCGATGGTCAGCAGCACGTCGGCCTCCACGCCCGCCATGGCCCGCACCGCCTCGCCGTAAACGTGGGTGACCATGGGCAGGGCGCCGGCGACGCTGCCGAAGGTCACGTACACGAAGGGGTCGCCGCCCGCCGACCGGGCCCACGCCGGGTCCCGGAACCGCCTCGAGGCCACCGCCTCCTCCCCCTCCAAACCGGCGGGGAAGAGGGTGAAGTACGGGCTCTCGCCCAGGCGATTGGGGCCGGACAGGCCGTAGGAGCGCCGCAGGGCGTCGACGTTGCCCTGGACGACGCCGAGCACGTACCGCTCCATCTCGGCCAGGCCGATGCCCACGCGGACCTGGGGGACGTCGTGCAGCTCCGCCGCCACCGCCGCCCCCAGCTCGGCCGACTCCCGCACGATCAGGTCCGGCCGCCACTCCCGTATCGCCTGGCGCAGGCGGGGGACGGCCGCTGTGGCGTCGAGCCGACCGAAGATCTCCGCGACCACCCGCCGGTTGGCCTCCTCCCGGGGCAGCCGGCCCAGCGAGCCCATCGCCGCCGCCATCTCCTCGGCCGGGGGGTCGCCGAAGGCCCAGAACCCGGCCCCGGTGGCGCTGGCGGTCGCCTCCATCGACGCAGGGGCGGCCACCATCACCTCGTGACCGTTCCTCAGGCCCGACCGGATGAAGGGCACGAGCGGCCCGAAGTGGCCGGCGCCGGCCGTGGTGGAGAAGAGGATGCGCACCGCCGGAAGCTAGACCGCCGCCGTCAGCGCCGGCCCCGCCCCTCGATCGCCCCCAGGACGAGCAGCAGCAGGGTGGCCCCCAGGGCGGCCAGCAGCACCGACCGCACGCCGAAGGACTCGATGCCGGTGTAGC
>DATLGZ010000366.1:0-7963 GCA_035540235.1 Acidimicrobiales bacterium
AGATGGCCTCGACCACCAGCGTCTTGCCCGCCCCCGTCTCGCCCGTGACCGCCGTCATCCCCCGCCCGAACGTGAGGGTGAGGTCGGCGATGACGCCGAGATCGCGGGCGTGCAGCTCGAGCAGCATCAGCGGTCGGCCAGCCCGAACTTGGCCTTGAGGACACCGTAGAAGTCGCCCGCACCGAAGGTGACGAAGCGGGCGGCGCGGGGCGCCACGGTGGCGACCAGGGCCTCGCCCCGGGCCAGGTGGCCCATCTCCTGGCCGTCGACGGACAGGATGGCGCCGCGGTGGTCGAGCACCTCCACCCGCACCGCCTCGGAGGGGTGGACCACCAGGCTGCGGGTGAAGGGGGTGTGGGGGGCGACGGGCGTGACGACCAGGGCGTGGTGGCGCGGCGAGACGATGGGCCCGCCGGCCGAGAAGGAGTAGGCGGTGGAGCCGGTGGGGGTGGCCACGATGAGGGCGTCGGCCACGTGGCTGGTGAACGGGCGCCCGCCGATCCCGACGGCCAGGTGGACGGTGTGGCCGGCGCCGCTGTGCTCGAGCACCGCCTCGTTGAGGGCGAGGTGGGGGGGCGGGGCGGGGGCCCGACCCTCGATCCTGCCGGCCAGCATGGCCCGCTCCTCGACGAAGCACTCGCCGGCGAGGAAGCGGTCGAGGGCGGCGGAGAGGGCGTCGGGCTCGAGGACGGCCAGGTAGCCGAGGCGGCCCAGGTTGACGCCCAGCACGGGGATGCCTTCGGGAGCGGCGAGGTGGACGGCCCGCAGCATGGTGCCGTCGCCCCCCAGGGCCACGGCCAGGCCGACGCCTTCGACCAGGGCGGGCCCGGGCTCGGCGCCGAACTCGTCGAGCCCGCTGGCGCGGGCGTCCTCCTTGGGCAGGCGGACGCTGTGCCCCCGGGCCGTGAGCTGGGCAGCCGCCTGGCGGGCCAGCTCCCCCGCTCGGGGGCGGCTCTCGTTGACCACGAGCAGGACGGCGGTCATGGTCGGGTGGCCGCCTCGGCCACCACCGCGCCGACGTCCACCGCGCCGGCGGCGCCCTCACCCCGGCGCAGGTGGGCGAGGAACTCGACGTTGCCCTCAGCGCCGAGCAGGGGCGAGACCATGAGCCCCATCATGACGGCTCCGTGGGCGGCGAACGCGGTTTGCACTCCGGTGACGGCGGCGGCCCACACCTCGGGGCCCCGCACCACTCCCCGGCCCCGCGACACCTCCACCCGCCCCGCCTCGAACTGGGGCTTGACGAGGACCACCAGGTCGCCGCCGGGGCGGGCCGCCCCGGCCAGGGCGCCCGCCACCGTCCGCAGGGATATGAACGCCAGGTCGGCCACGACGACGTCGACCGGTTCGTCGAGCTCGAGGTGGCGGATGTTGGTGCGCTCCAGGACGGTCACCCGCCGGTCGGCACGCAGGCGGGCGTCGAGGTGGCCGTGGCCCACGTCGACGGCCAGCACCGATGCCGCCCCCCGCTGGAGGAGGCAGTCGGTGAACCCGCCGGTGGAGGCGCCGGCGTCGAGGGCGGTGCGACCGGCCACGGGCACGGCGAAGCGGTCGAGGGCGGCGTCGAGCTTCTCCCCGCCCCGGCTCACGAAGCGGGGTGGGGGGCCGAGCAGCTGGAGGGGCTCGCCCGGCGCCACCAACCGGGCCGCCTTGTCGGCCACCGCCCCGGCCACCAGGACCCGGCCGGCGGCGATGTCGGACTGGGCCCGCTCGCGGCTGGAGGCCAGCCCCCGACGCACCAGCTCCAGGTCGAGCCGGCGTCGCAGCGGGCTCAGCCTCCCGACGAGCCGCCGTTGCCGGCCGGCGGCTCGGCCGGGTTCTCGGCCGTCGCCGCCGTGCTGGCAGCCGCCGCCCCGCCGCCGGCCGCCTTCTTCCGGGGCGCCTTGGCCGCCTTGGCCGCCTTGGCCGTTCCGGCGGCGCGGGCGCCGGTGAGCTGGGCCTCGCCCGCGGCGGGCTGGCCCGGTGTCTCGGGGGCGGGGGCGGCCGTGCCCGGCACCGCCTCCTCCACCGGCGGGACCGCGGCCCCGCCTTCGTCTGCCCCACCTCCGTCTGCGCCGCCCGAGCCGCGCAGGCGGGCCTCCAGCCTGGCCAGGTCGTCCTTGGTGGCGAGGCCGAGGGCGGCCACCTGCTCGCCGATCTCACGCCGGATGAGCGAGACCAGCTCCTCGGTGCCCCGGCGGCTGCGCTCGAGGACCTCCTCGATGAGCTTGGAGGCCTTGCCCTTCTTGACCTCGCCCGCCTTGACGAGGTCTTTCACCAGGGCCTCGGCCTTCTCCCTGGTCATGTCGAGGAACGCCGTGCCCGCCTCGAAGGAGCGTCGGAAGAGATCGTCGCGAGCCATCGGCGCAGGCTACCAGCGGGGTTGGCGGCGGCTGGGCCGGGTACGCTCGCCGCCAGGTGATCCCCCTCAAGGACTACAACCCGACGCGGCACTTCCCCTACGTCACCCTGGTCCTGATCGCCCTCAACGTCGTCGTCTTTCTGTTCGTCCAGCGCCCCACCGAGGGCGACCGCGGGGGCGAGGCCCGCTTCGCCTACCGCTACGCCGCCATCCCCTGCGAGGTGGTCGAGGGGCGCCCGCTAAGCCAGGAGGAGATCGAGCGCACGCTCAACCCCCGCATCGGGGACGAGACCGCCTGCGACCGCACCGCCCCGCTGCGCCGGAGCGACGGCGTGTTCCCCGACAAGCAGGTGTGGCTGGCCATCCTCTACTCGATGTTCCTGCACGGCGGCTTCCTGCACCTGGGCGGAAACATGCTGTTCCTGTGGATCTTCGGCAACAACATCGAGGACCACATGCGGGGCGTGCCCTACGTGATCTTCTACCTGCTGGCCGGCCTGGCGGCGGCGGTCGCCCACATCGCCGTGCAACCGGACAGCACCGTGCCCGTGGTGGGCGCGTCGGGAGCGGTGGCGGGGGTGATGGGCGCCTACCTCGTGCTCTACCCCAACGTGCCCATCCGCACGTTGTTCCTGTTCTTCTTCGTCATCTTCTTCCGCGACGTGGCGGCCAAGTGGCTGCTGGGCCTGTGGTTCGTCCTCCAGTTCTTCACCAGCCCCGACGCCGGGGTGGCGTGGGTGGCCCACGTGGGCGGCTTCGCCTTCGGAGCCGTCGTGGCCCTCATGTTCCGAGAACGGCTACGAAGGCCGACGGTGCCGACCCAGTTCCCCTACCCTTACTGAGGTGAGTGGCGCGGCGGCTCCGGAGCGACCGGGTCCGGCCGCGAGCGGCCCCTCCGCCGCCTGGTTCGCCGACGATCGGGGCGTCGAGCGCCGCCTCAAGGTCACGTGGCACCCGCAGCGGCGGATGTTCGTGCTCAGCGTGTGGCACCGGGACACCTGCACCGCCACCTTCCGCCTACCCCTCGGCGAGGCGGCGCGGCTGGTGAGCACGCTGGTGGAGGGACTGGGGCGGGCCGCCGCCTCGCCCTACGCCCCGAGGGAACCGGAGGTGGGCGGCCGGCGGGCGTGGCCGGCCCGCATCCCCCACCTCGGGCGGTGGCGTCGGGGGTAGCCTGAGCCACACCGATTCGAGGAGGTGGTCGTGCGCGCACTCTCCTTCCGGCCTTCGCTCACGTTGCGGGGGCGCACGTTCAAGGGCCTGCGGGGCTGGGCGGGCAAGCCCTTGCACCCCCCTCTCACCGACGTACCGGTGGGGGCGTACGTGCTGGCGCCGGCCTTCGACCTCATCTCCCGGCTGGGCAGCGGCGAGGAGTGGGCCCGCGACTTCTACCGGGCCGCCACCTTCGTGTTCGTGGGCGGCGCCGTCGTGGGCCTGGCCGCCGCCCTCACCGGCTTCTGGGACTGGCTCAAGTCGACCAAGAAGGGAACCCAGGCCCGCCGCACCGTCAACGCCCACGCCTGGACGATGCTGGTGGTGACCGTGCTGGTGGCCGTGAACATCGTGCTGCGGCTCTTCGTCTACGAGGACCTCGACAACACACCCTGGCGGCTGGTGGCCCTCAGCCTCGCCATCGGGGCCTTGACCGCGGTGGGCGGCACCATCGGCGGGTCGGTGGTGTACGACTACGGCTTCAACGTCGAGACCTCGGGCGACCACCCGGTGTGGCACGAGTCGGAGGAGGACGTCTTCCCCGGCCGCCACTGAGCCAGCCAGGTAGGCAGGGCGGTCTGCTAGGCAGGGGGCGTGCCCCGCTTTGAGCCGTTCGCCGCCGTCCGCTACGCCGCCGACCGCGTCGCCCTGGGCGACGTGGTGGCCCCGCCCTACGACGTGGTGGGACCCGAGGAGCGGGCCGCCCTGGAGGCACGCAGCCCCTACAACGTGGTGCACGTCGACCTGGGCCGGGACGGTGGCGAGGCGGGGCCGTACGAGGCCGCCCGCGGCCGCATGGAGGAGTGGTTGGCCAGCGGTGTGCTCCGGCGGGACCCCGAGCCCGGGTTCTACGCCTACCGGATGGGGTGGCGCACGCCGGCCGGCGAGGCCCGCCAGACCTCGGGGGTGATGGGCCTGCTCGCCCTCGACGGGGGCGCCGGCGAGGTGCTCCCCCACGAGCGCACCATGGCCAAGCCCCTGGGCGACCGGCTCCAGCAGCTGCGGACGTGCCGGGCCAACGTCTCCGCCATCTGGGCCCTGTCGCTGGCCGAGGGCCTGGGAGCCCTCAGCGCTGCCGACGGGCCGCCCCTGGCCCGCTGCACCGACGACGACGGCGTGCACCACCGCCTGTGGCGGGTGACGGCGCCGGCGCTGGTGGAGGCTATCCGCTCCACCGTTGCAGCCGCCCCCGTGGTGATCGCCGACGGGCACCACCGCTACGAGACGGCTCTCGCCTACCGGGCCGAGCAGGCCGGCCCCGGGCCCCACGACTACCTGCTCGCCTACGTCACCGGGCTGGCCGACGGCGACCTGGGCGTGGGCGCCATCCACCGGCTCCTGTCGGGGCTGCCGCCCGGCTTCTCGCCGGTGGAGCAGCTGGCGGGCCACTTCGAGCCCGAACCGGCGGGCCACCCGGCGGAGGCGGTGGCGGAGTGGGGGCCGGCGAGCGGCGGCCCTCTCTTGGTGGTGGGCGAGCAGGCCTGGCGCCTGCCGCCCCGGCCGGGCGCGGGCGACGGCGCCTGGGCCGACAGCGAGCGCCTGGAGGAGGCGATGCGGGGCTTCCCTCACCACGACCTCGCCTTCACCTCCGACGTGGCGTCGGCCCTCGCCCTGGTGGAGAAGGGGGAGGCCCAGGCCGCCGTGCTCGTGCGGCCGGTGGGCGTGGACGGCATCGCCGCCGCCGCCCGCGCCGGCCGCCGGCTGCCCGAGAAGACCACGTACTTCTTCCCCAAGCCCCGCACCGGCGTGGTCATCCGCTCGCTCGACTAGCGCGAGGCTCGGCCGCCTGCTGGATGCGGGCCAGGGCGGCCGCCACACTGGCCCGGGCCCGCTTGGCCAGGCGGCTGGGCACCACCGACTCGGCCACCACCTCGGTGCGGCTGGCGGTGCCGCCCCCCGCCCGGAAGAACCGCCGCCGCACCCGGCCCACGACCACCACCTCGTCGCCGGCGTCGAGAGAGGAGGCGGAGGCGGGGGCCCGCTCCCACACGACGGGCACGCTGTCGGCCCGCTGGCCGGTGCGGGGCACGGTGACCTGGTACTCGACGAGGAAGTCGCCCGAAGGCAGGTGGCGGAGCTGGGCGGGCCGGGCGAGGCGGCCGACGAGGACGACGACGTTGGTCATCGGGACAACCCCCGGGGGTGCGAGGCGGACCGAGGGGGAAGCGGTGAGCTCAGGCTAACCGGGGGGTGTGACGGTCACGCCCGCCGGTACCCCCGGCCGGGTTGCCGGCCCGCCCCGCCCTGAGCAGCTCAGCTCAGGGCGCTGAGGCGCTCGGCGGTGTCGGCCAGGTCGGGATCGGCGGCGGCGACCCGGGCGAACAGCTCCCGGGCCCGGGGGGCGTCGCCCACCCGCTCGTAGAGGTCGGCCAGGGCGTACCAGAGGCGGAGGTGGTGAGTGACCGGCCGGCGGGGCGCCAGCGGACCCCGCTCGAGGAGGGCGATCGCCTTCTGCAGCTCGCCCCGGTCGGCCAGGCTGCCGGCCATCACGATGCGGCCCTCGGTGACCAGCTCGGCCGAGGGCGAGACCTGGCGCAGCTCGTCCCACAGCGACTCGACCTTGGCGTGACGGCCGACGGCGCGGTAGCAGTCGGCCAGCACCGGATGCTGCTCCACCGACCCGGTGAGGCGGGCGAAGGCCTCCAGGTGGGCGATGGCCGGCTTCCAGCGGCCCAGGCGGTAGAGGCTCAGGCCGGCCAGCTCCCGCACCGACGGCGCCTCGGGGGCCTCGTCGGCCAGGAGGCGGACGGTGCGCCAGGCGTCCTGGTGACGGCCCCGCTCGAACGCCCGGGCGGCATCCACCAGGCGCTGCTCCACCTTGGCCGCCCGCCGCTCGCCGACGGCCTTGGAGACCTCGGCCGTCACCGGGGCGGGCGCCTTGCGGCGCCGGGGCTCGGCTGCCCTCGCCGGGGTGCGGTCGCCCCGGTCGACGGCGGAGGCGGCGGTGTCCCGTACCTCCTCGGCCACCTCTTCGTCGTGGCGGACCCACTCGTCGGGCTGCCAGGGCTCGGGGGCGGAGCGCTCCGGCTCGCGCGACGGCCGTCTGGGCCCGCCCGGCTCCGGGGGCGCCACGACCTGGCGGGCGCCGCGCCGGGCCACGCCCCCCCATCCCCGGCGCGCCTCGACGGCGGGAGGGGAGGGCTGAGAGGTCCGGGCCCGCTTCTTGGCCGGCGGGCGGGGCTGGCCGCGTCCCGGCGGGCGGGGCTGGCCGCGTCCCGGGGGCTGCCGCTCGTCCCGGGAGCGCTGGGTCCCTCCCGAGCGCTGGCCGTCTCCCTTGGCGGCCGCCTGCGGAGGGCGGCCGGCGCCGCCGGTGGGGCGCTTGCGTCCGGGAAGGGGGGGGCGAGGCATGCAGGCAGCGTACCCAGGCCCCGGACGCGACAACGGAGGAAGGCCAGAATCGACCTTCCTCCGTTGCAACGATTATTCCGGCGGCGACCTACTCTCCCAGGGGATCTCTCCCCAAGTACCATCGGCGCTGGCAGGCTTAACTTCCGTGTTCGGGATGGGAACGGGTGTGACTCCGCCGCTATGGCCACCGGAAACCTGGTCTCAATGGGCACGGGCCCTCGAGCACTTCAGAGCGAGCACAAGCAACAAATAGCCTCCAAGCCCTCGGCCGATTAGTACCGGTCGGCTGAACACCTTGCAGTGCTTACACCTCCGGCCTATCAACGTGGTCATCTGGCCACGGGCCTTACCAGGTTAACCCTGTGGGAAATCTCATCTTGGAACGAGCTTCGCACTTAGATGCTTTCAGCGCTTATCTCTTCCGCAGGTCGCCAACCAGCCGTGCCCTTGGCAGGACAACTGGCACACGAGAGCTGCGTCCGTCCCGGTCCTCTCGTACTAGGGACAGCCTTCCGCAGATTTCCTACGGCTGCGACGGATAGGGACCGACATCTTTGTTACCGCCGGCAACCCGCAGTCGCCGGGGGCCAGGACATTTCTGCCTGGCTCTGCATGTCGCCATGCAGATCGGACCATATCTTCACCGTCAAATGACGGTGTCTGGCATATGGTCTCTGAGGATTCTGGATGCTGCATTCCTGCTCCGCCGGTACCGGCCCCCTCCATGCATGGAGAGCGCCAGCGCCCGGAGATGCTCGCAGCGAAGCATCCAGTCTTTCCTGCTGATTGACCGCACCTGGCGCATTGTTACAGCCCATGCCTGAACTCTATTGAGCCCATGTGACATCGAACGTGTAGCGCAGGATTCTCGGTGTTTCCAGCATATAGCCAGATTTATAGACAGCGCGGTTAGTTCACTGTCTCACGACGTTCTAAACCCAGCTCGCGTACCGCTTTAATGGGCGAACAGCCCAACCCT
Source organism: Acidimicrobiales bacterium (assembly GCA_035540235.1). GTDB lineage: Bacteria > Actinomycetota > Acidimicrobiia > Acidimicrobiales > AC-14 > JBFMCT01. Next base: position 7,881 of record DATLGZ010000366.1, read on the forward strand.
TGGGACCTGCTTCAGCCCCAGGATGCGACGAGCCGACATCGAGGTGCCAAACCTTCCCGTCGATATGGACTCTTGGGGAAGAT
>DATLGZ010000367.1:0-4401 GCA_035540235.1 Acidimicrobiales bacterium
GCTCGGCCGACCCGGCGGACCGGCGGCCGCCGGTCCGCCGGGTCGGCCGAGCTCAACCCCGAGCGCGACCAGACCCTCAACCAGCTGCTGGTGGAGCTGGACGGCTTCGACCCCGGCGACGCGGTGGTGGTCATGGCCGCCACCAACCGCCCCGACCTGCTCGACCCCGCCCTCACCCGGCCCGGCCGCTTCGACCGCCACGTGGCCGTGGCCCTGCCCGACCGGGCCGGCCGGCGGGCCATCCTGGCGGTGCACGCCCGGGGCAAGGCCCTCGCCCCCGACGTCGACCTCGACACCGTCGCCTCTCTGACCCAGGGCTTCTCGGGGGCCGACCTGGCCAACGTGCTCAACGAGGCCGCCCTGCTGGCCGCCCGCCGGGGGCTGGAGGCGGCCGACGCCGCCGCCGTCGAAGAGGCGGTGGAGCGCACGCTGGGCGGCGTGGCCTCCCGGGGCACCGTCCTTACCCCCGAGGAGCGGCGCATGGTGGCCGTCCACGAGGCGGGCCACGCCCTGGTGGCCCTGGCCGTGCGCGGCCCGGGGGGCATGCACAAGCTGTCGATCGTCCCCCGGGGCGGGAGCCTGGGCCGGTGCACCCTCGTGGACGCCGGCGCCGCCGACCGCCACCTCGTGGCCCACTCCCGCCTCCTCGACGACCTGGCCATCGCCCTGGGGGGGAGGGCGGCCGAGGAGCTCGTCTTCGGCGAGGCGGCCTCGGGGGCGGCCAGCGACCTGCGCCGGGTGGGCGAGCTGGCCCGGGCCATGGTGCGCGACCTGGGGATGAGCGAGGCCGCCGGCCCCCTGGCCTTGCCCGCCGCCGGCGAGGGGTGGCCGCCGTCGGAGGAGGCCCGCCGGCTCGTCGACGCCGAGGCCCGCCGGCTGGCCCAGGCGGCGGCGGAGCGGGCCCGCTTCCTCCTCAGCGCGAGCCGGGGCGCCCTCGACCGGGTGGCGGCGGCGCTGGAGGCGCAGGAGACGCTGGCCGCCGCCGAGGTGGCGGCGCTGGCGGGGACGGTCCCGCTGGCGCCTCGCCGGCCGTCGCCCGCGGTTCCGGAAGCGACCGGCTCAGAAGCGACCGGCTCGCCGGGGGCGACCGGTATAGGATACGAGCGCGAATAGCGCGGGCGGCGAAGACAGTCGGCGCAGAGAGGCGGGGGAGACATGCGGGTTGGGTCGCTTCGGGCGAAGGCAGGGCTGGCGGCGCTGGCGCTGGCGGGAGTGGTGCCGGCGGTGGCGGGCACAGGGGTGGCGGCGGCCAACCCGGCCCTGTGCGGGATGGTCGTCACCCAGAACACCACGCTCACGTCGGACGTGGGGCCGTGCAGCAGCACGGGGATCATTCTCGGCGCCGACAACATCGTCTTGGACCTGGGCGGGCACCGGGTGTTCGCCTTCAACGAGATCGGCGACGAGGGGGCGGGCATCCTCGCCCGCAACCGCACGGGCGTGACCATTCGCAACGGCATCGTCGAGTTCTTCGACGCGGGAGTGGTGATCGAGGGCGGCTCGGGCAACCTCGTGCACAGCATCACCGCCCGCAACAACATCGGCAACGCCTTCACCGACTACGGCGACGGCATCGTGCTGTTCAGCTCGAGCCGCAACCGCATCTTCGGCAACGTGGCCGACCACAACGGCCCCTATGACGGCATCGGTGTGGTGGCCAACTCCGACGACAACGTGATCGAGGGCAACCTCGTAATCAACAACACGATCATCAACAGCAGGTCCCACGGCGGCTCCGAGGGCACCATGGAGGACGACGGCATCCGCATCGAGTCGTTCGGCCCCAACGCCACCCCCGACCGCAACGTGGTGCGGGGCAACCGGGTGCTCAACAACGGCCTCGACGGCATCGCCGTGTTCCCCAACGCCCGCGACAACCAGATCATCGGCAACACGGTCCACGGCAACGGGTTCCTGGGCAACGTGCGCCGGGGCGACGGCATCCACCTCTTCGGCTTCGCCCGCACCAACCTCGTCCAGGGCAACGACGTGCGCAACAACGCCCGCCACGGCATCCGCATCGACGCCACGCCCACCTTCCCGCCCCCCAACCTCCAGAACCGCATCCTGGCCAACACCGTGCTCAACAACGGCCTCGACCCCAGCGAGTTCGAGGACGGCTACGACCTCTCCGACGGCAACCGGTTCTGCGACGGCAACATCTGGATGAACAACGTCTTCAACACCGCCGACCCCGTCACCGGCGCCGACTGCTACGGCTGATAACCGCCGCCCCCGCCGGTTGCGGTAGACCGGCGGGGTGGCAGGTTCGCTCCGGGTCGTAGCCGGCACGGTGGGGGGGCGGCGGATCGCCGCTCCCGCCGGCGGGCGGGTGCGCCCCACCAGCGAGCGGGTGAGGGAGGCGGTGTTCGCCTCCCTCGGGAGCCTGGGCGCGGTGGAGGGCGCCAGCTACCTCGACCTGTTCGCGGGCACGGGGGCCATGGGCATCGAGGCCCTGTCGCGGGGGGCCGCCTCGGCCACCTTCGTCGACGCCGACCCGGCGGCGGTGGCCGCCGTGCGGTCCAACCTGGAGGCGCTGGGGCTGGCCGAGCGGGCCACCGTGGTGCGCAGCGACGCCGCCCGCTTCCTCGACGGCTGCCCCGACACGTTCGACGTGGCCGTCGTCGACCCGCCCTACGCCTACGCCGGGTGGGAGGGACTGCTGGCCGGGCTCGCCCCCCGGGCCCGGCTGGCGGTCCTGGAGTCCGACGCCGAGCCGGAGCTGGCAGCGGGCTGGGAGCGGGTACGCGCCCGCCGGTACGGGGGTACGGTGGTGGTCCTCGCCCGCCCGCGCTGAAGGGGCAGAACGTGTCGATCGCCCTCATCCCTGGCTCGTTCGATCCCGTCACCAACGGGCACGTTGACATCGTCGAGCGCACCGCCCGCAAGTTCGACGCCGTCCTCGTCGCCGTCGCCGTCAACCCCCGCAAGGCGGCCGCCCTCTTCTCGGTGGAGGAGCGGGTGGCCATGCTGGAGGAGGTCACGGCCGCCTACCCCACGGTGCGGGTCCAGTCGTTCCGGGGGCTCCTCGCCGACTTCGCCGTCGAGCACGCCGTCACCGCCATCGTCAAGGGGCTGCGGGCGGTGTCCGACTTCGACTACGAGCTCCAGATGGCCCAGCTCAACCACCGCCTGTCGGGCGTGGACACGCTGTTCATGCCCACCGCTCCCGAGCACTCGTTCCTGTCTGCCACGCTGGTGCGGGAGGTGGCGAGCTACGGGGGCGACGTTTCGTCGATGGTGCCTCCTGCTGTGGCCCAACGGCTGAAGGAGCGCTTCGCCCAGTGACGGACGGAGCGGGAAACGGAAGGAACGCGATGAGCGTCTCGGAGCAACGTGAGGCTCCCGACACCGAGATCCTGCTGCGGCGGGTCGTCGACCTGGTGAACGCCGCGCCCAAGATGCCGTTGTCGTCGACCGTCCGGCTGGAGAAGGACGAGCTGCTGGAGCTGCTGCACGAGGCCATCAGCCGCCTGCCCGACGAGCTGCGCCAGGCCCGCTGGCTGCTGCGGGAGCGGGAGGAGTACCTGGCCAAGGTCACCCGGGAGGGCGACGACATCCTGGCCGCGGCCCGCGAGCGGGCCGAGCGCATCGTCCAGCGCACGGAGCTGGTCCGCGAGGCCCAGCGGCTGTCCCGGCGGATCATGGAGGACGCCCAGGACGAGGCCCGCCGCCTGCGCCATGAGGCCGAGGACTACTGCGACCAGAAGCTGGCCACGTTCGAGATCGTGCTGGAGCGGACGATGAAGACGGTGCAGGCGGGGCGGGAGAAGCTGCGGGTCACGCCCCTGCCCCCGGGCCAGGAGGGCGAGATCGGCGCCCCCGCCGCACCGGGCGAGCTGGACACCGGCGAGGTGTTCTTCGACCAGGACGTCGGCGGGTAGGCGGGCGGTGATGAGCACGACCGCCACCTCGCTGGTCGTCAACGTCGCCGACCTCCTCCACCGGCCGGCGGCCCGCCGGCGCGACCGCCACACCCTGGTGGTGGGCCCCCTGCAGGTGCTGAGCACCACCGTGCCCGCCGGCACCCTCGCCGCCGCCGACGCGGTGCTGGAGTGGGTCTCCGACGGCATCCTGGCCACCGGCACCACCACCGCCCCGTGGGCCGCCGAGTGCCGGCGTTGCCTCACCCCCGTGCACGGCCAGGTCACCGCCCCGTTCCAGGAGCTGTTCGAGGTGGACTCCCGCGAGGGCGAGTCCTACCCCCTCAAGGGCGATCGCATCGACCTCGCCCCCCTCGTCACCGAGGCCCTCCTCCTGAGCCTGCCCCTGGCGCCCCTCTGCCGCGACGACTGCGCCGGCCTGTGCCCCACGTGCGGGGCCGACCTCAACGCCGGCCCCTGCGGCTGCGACCCCACCCCCCCGGACCCCCGCTGGGCCGCCCTCGACGCCCTCCGCCAG
>DATLGZ010000368.1:0-3105 GCA_035540235.1 Acidimicrobiales bacterium
CGATGGCCCCCCGCCCGCCCGAGAGGGCGGAGACGCGGGCCAGGGCGCCGGGGTCGGCGGGGCCGGGCCGGTACTCGGCCGAGTAGGACTGGATGGCGGTGGCGGTGGCGGCCAGCAGCGGGCCGCCGGGGCCGGCCACCGCCACCCCGGCGGCGTAGGTGCCGGCGGCGGTGGCGGCGGCCTCCCCCACGAAGGTGGTGGGCGACACCCGCTCCAGGGGTAGGTCGCGGCCCACCAGGTCGGGGCCGGTCAGGCGGGCGGTGGCGGTGGCCCCGTCGGGCCACGGCTCGGCCGACTCGGCCACCACCCGCACCCGGGCGCCGTCCACCTCGGCCCGTACCGCCGACCCGGCCGCCCCGCCCAGGGGGAAGGTGTCCTTGACCACCGCGGCCCAGAAGTCGGTGTAGCCCGGCCACGCCGCCCAGTGCTGGCTCCAGCGGGCGGCGGCGTCCGCCGTCCACGCCGCCACCTTGCCCAAGCCGACCTGCCAGGAGGCGAGCAGGGGGTCGTTCTCGTCGCCCACCGCCAGGTGTACCTGCGAGGCGGGCTTGGCCGTGGTGACCAGGTAGCCCAGCACCGGCGGGGCGGCCCGCAGGTCGCGCACGGGGGCGGCCGACGAGGTGACGCGGGGGTAGTGCTCGCCCTCCTCGACCAGCTGGCGGGAGGCGAGCACGGCCTCCTGCATCATGAGCTGGGGCACCTCGGAGAGGTCTACCGAGTTGTAGAAGCGGCCCCGGCCCGCCTCGGCCACGCCTGAGAGGTTCTCGGCCGCCCCCGTCTCGCCCGTGGCCAGCACCGAGACGGTGATGCCCTGGGCGGCCAGGTCGGCGGCCTGCTGGCGGAGGGTGGCCAGGGCCTGGGGGCTGGTGAAGCCGTCGGTGAACAGGATGATGTGGCGCAGGCTGGCGTTGGCCGCCTTGAGGGCCTCGCCCGCCTCCTTGAGGGGCAGGGCCAGGTTGGTGCCCCCCTCCGGCGACAGGCCGCGCAGGCCCCGTGTCACCACCTCCTCGGCCGGCAGCTGCTGGAGGGGGACGATCCAGTTGTGGGAGGTGTTGAAGGCCAGCACGCCCACCTGGTCCTGGGCCGACAGGGCGGCGATGGTCCGGCTGGCGGCGGCCCGGGAGATGTCGGTCTTGTTGACGCCCCCGTCGAAGCGGTTGCCCCCCGTGACCAGGCCGTTGGCCCCGTCGCGGCAGTGGCAGGCCCCCATGGAGCCGCTCGAGTCGATGGCCAGCACCTGGGCCACCGAGGGGCGCCGCTTGGGGTCGTCCACGTCGCTCGTCACCGGCAGCAGCTTCTCCAGCTCGCTGCCCAGGTAGCCGCCCAGGGCGTAGGACCGGTCGCCGCCCACCACCACCAGCCCGTGGCCCAGGTCGCGGGTGGCGGCGGCGAGCGCCTCCACGGAGGAGGCGGCCAGCGAGCGGGCGTCCACGTCCACGAGCACGGTGGCGCGGTAGGTGGCCAGGCGGTCGAGGGACGGGAGGTCGGCGGCCTCCACCACGTCGGTGGGGACGCCGCCGGCCCGCAGGGCAGCCACCAGGGCGGCCCCCTGCCCCGGCATCCCCTCGGCCACCAGCACCCGGGCCGGCCCCTCCACCTGCACGGCGACGAAGCCCACGTCGTTCTCCCGCACCGCGTCGTCCGGCGCCGCCACCGTCACCCCGTAACGGGCCAGGGTCCCCTCCACCCCCGCCACCTGGGCCAGGTCCACGACCGTGCTGCCGGGGGCCGCCTCGACCAGCCGCTCCTCGACGGTCTGGCCATCGCGCTCCCACCGCACCCGCACGGTCTGGGCCGTCGGTGACAGGACGGTGGCCCGCACCGTGAACGCCTCGCCGGCCCGGACGGTGGAAGGTGCGTCGACCCGGTCGACGGCGACGTCGGGCCCGCTGGCGCCCTCGACGAGGTGGACGTCCACCCGGACGCCCGCCTCCCGCAGCCGGCGGGCCTCGGCGGCGGCGTCGCCCTCGGTGGCCTTGCCGTCGGAGACGACGACGATGCGGCGCCGGGTGTCGGAGGGCAGCACGGCGGCCGCCAGCCGCAGGGCGCCGGCCAGATCGGTGCGGGAGGCGTCGATGCGCACCGACGGCTGGAGCAGGCGGGCCTCCTCCTGCACGGTGAGCTCCAGGCGGGCGTCGCCGCCGAAGAGGGCGACGCCGGCCCGGGCTCCCCGGGGCTGGGCGGCCAGGGCGTCGCGGGCCCACGCCACCGCCTGGCTGCGACCCGCCGCCCCGAGGGAGTCCGACCCGTCCACGAGGAGCAGCACCGCCACCTGCCGGCCGGTCCGGGGCAGGGACACGCCCAGCACCGCCCCCACCAGCAGGGCGGCCACCGCCACCCTCGCCGCCACCGCCACCCGCCACTGGCGGCGGCTCACCCCCCGGCGGCGCCGGCTGGCCGCCAGCTCGGCGGCCAGGACCAGGCCCAGGGCGGCGGCCACCCAGGGGAGCACGGAGCGCTCGCCGGCGGGGCGGGGCTCGCCGGCGGCGGCGGGGCGCTCGGGAGCGGGCAGGCTGGCGGCGGGCGCCAGCGCCGACTCGGCCGGGTCGGGGTTGACGGCCACCACCAGGTCGGGCCGGCCGGCGGCGTCGGGGCCGGCGTCGGGGCCGCCCCGGGCCCGGGAGATCGTCCAGAACCCGGGGCGGTCGAGCAGGGGGGCGGCCCCGCCCGGGGGCACGGTGAGGCGGGCGCCGCCGGGAGCCTCCACCGTCGAGCCCTCGGCCACCGACAGCGGCAGGGTCTGGCCCACCCGCAGGTCGGAGGGCGGCACGGCCACGCCGGCCAGGTCGGTGAGCAGGCGGTCGGCCAGCACCGGGAAGGCCACCTGCACGGGGAGGTTGCTGTGGGCCAGGGCGAAGCCGAGGTAGGCGAAGGGGCGGCCGTCACGGAAGCCCCGCACCAGCAGCGGGGTCTCCTCCGAGCCCACCAGCACCTCGTCGCCGGGGGCGTCGATGCGCTGGGCCGACGCCACCACCACCTCGGACAGGTCGATGCCGGCGAGCAGGGGGTCGCCGCTGCGCACGAGGGTCACGGCCGGGCCGTCGGCGGCCCCGGTGACCCGCACCCCCGGCGCCCCGCCGGGCGGGGCGATGGCCAGGAAGGGGG
>DATLGZ010000369.1:0-13770 GCA_035540235.1 Acidimicrobiales bacterium
CAGCGCCGCCGCCTCCGCCTCGATCAGCCCGCCCGCCCCCGTGTGCACCACCAGGCCGGCGCCCTCGCCCAGGCCGGCGCCCTCGCCCAGGCCGGCGTCGGCCACCGCCAGCCGGCAGGCGGCCACCGCCAGCTGGCTGAAGCGGCCCATGTGGCGGGCGGCGTAGCGGTCCATGTGGGCGGAGGGGTCGAAGCCGCTCACCGCCGCCACCACCTGGCAGCCGGCGGCCCGCAGCCGCTCGGGGGCGGCCACGGTGGCCGACTCCCCCGCCAGCAGGGCCCGCCACGTCCCGGCGGCGTCCCCGAGGGGGGTGACGGCGCCCATCCCGGTGATGGCGACGGCGGCGGGCATCGGCGGCGTCGGAGGCTACCGTTGGCCGGCATGACCAGCGCCATCACCCGCCAGGAGCTGGCGCGGCTCTCGGCGGAGCTGGCCGCCCTGGCCGAGCCCCACCGGCTGCTGATCCTGCGCCACCTCCGGCGGGGCCGGCGCACGGTGGGCTTCCTCGCCCGGGCCTGCGAGATGACCCAGCCCCTGACCAGCCACCACCTGGCGGTGCTGCTGGAGGCGGGCCTGGTCACCCGGGAGCGGCGGGGGCCGTTCACCTGCTACGCCGCCGACCCGGGGCGGGTGCGCGACGTCCACCGTCGCCTGGGCAAGCTGGCCGGCGCCGAGGGAGCGGCCGCCGAGGCCGCCCTCCAGGCCGCCGACAACCCGTGCTGAGGGCGGAGCCGGCCCCAGCCCGTCCCGGTCACCTCGGGGGCGGCGCGGGCGTCCCGGACGGTGACCAGTTCGTCCTCGAGCCGTGGCTGGGGACCGAGGTCCGCTGCTACGCGGGCCGGGTCCGCACGATCGTGGAGGCCCTCGACCGGGCCGTGCGGCTGTGGCCCGACCGGGTGGCGCTGGAGGTGGCCGAGGGCGACGTCACCTACGCCGAGCTGGCCGAGCTGGTGGAGGGGGCGGCCGAGCGGCTGGCCGACGAGGGCCTGGGGCGGGGTGACCGCCTGGCCGTGTGCCTGCCCAACGGGCTCGACATCGTGGTCGCCATCTGGGCCTGCGCCCGGGCCGGGCTGGTCTTCGTGGGCCTGTCGACCCGGCTCCAGCCTCCCCAGTGGGCCTACATGCTGCGCCACTCCGGGGCGTCGCTGGCCCTGGCCGCCCCCGAGCACCTCGACGGCGTGCGGCGGGCGGCGGCCGAGGCGGGTGTGGCGGCGTCCGCCGCCCGGCCCGTGGGCGACCACCTCACCGGGCGCCGGCGGCGGTGGCGGGGCGAGGAGGTGCCCTTCCCCGCGGAGGACGACGTGTACGGGGTGATCTACACCTCGGGCACCACCGGCCGCCCCAAGGCCAGCCAGCTGGCCCACCGCGGCACCATGCACTCGGCCACGGCCTACGTGCGCACGCTCAACCTGACCGGCGACGACCGCACCGCCATCGTCTTCCCCCTCTTCTACATAACCGGCCACGTGGCCCAGGTGACGCCCCTGATGCTGGTGGGGGGCACGTGCGTGCCGGTGGCCGACGTGGTGCCGGGCGAGCTCGTCCACCTGATGGGCGAGCGCCGTATCACCTACCTGATGGTCGTCCCGTCGCTGTGGCCGCTGCTGCTGCGCATCCCCGAGTTCCGCTGGCCCGACCTGGCCCACGTGGAGATCGGGGCGTTCGGGGGCTCACCCGTGCCCCTCTCGACCATCACCGCCCTGCGGGAGCGCATGCCCCAGCTCCGCCTCTACGACGCCTACGGGCTCACCGAGACCCACTCGCCCGCCACCTGCCTGCTCGACGCCGAGTTCCGCCGCAAGCCCGGTTCGGTGGGACGGCCCCTGCCGTGCGCCGACGTCAAGGTGGTCGACGACGACGGGGTGGAGGTGCCGGTCGGGGAGGCGGGCGAGCTGTGGATCCGGGGCCCCATGGTGACGCCCGGCTACTTCGGCGACCCCGAGGCCACCGCCGCCGCCATCACCGACGGGTGGTTGCACAGCGGCGACCTGGCCCGCCTCGACGACGAGGGGTACGTGTACATCCTCGACCGCAAGAAGGACATGATCAGCCGGGGCGGGTTCAAGGTGTACTCGGTGGAGCTGGAGTACCTGCTGGTCAGCCACCCCGACATCGCCGAGGCGGCGGTGGTGGGGGTGCCCGACCGGCTCGCCTACGAGGCGGTGGCGGCCTACGTGGTGGCGGCCGCCGGGCGCCGCGTCGACGCCGCCACCGTGCAGCGCTGGGTGGCGGAGAACATGGCCGACTACGCGGTTCCCCGGTTCGTGCGGGTGGTCGATACCATCCCCCGCAACCGGACGGGGAAGGTCGACAAGATCGGGCTTCGGGCGGAGCTGGTGGCGGAACTGGGAGCATCCGGACGAAGAGGAGCACCGTGAGCGAGCAGCCGAGCCCGTCGAGCCCGTCGTGCCGGCCGCCCCGGCCCGAGGCCCCCGGCGCGGCGCCGGCGGACGTGGCCGGGCGGCTGCGGTGGCTGGTTTCGGCCCACCTCGACGTCGACCCGTCCCGCCTCGAGCCCGGCGTCCGCCTGGGCGAGGACCTGTGCGTGGACTCGCTGGCCGCCATCGAGCTGACCATGGTCATCGAGGACGAGTTCGACATCTCCCTGCCCGAGGCGGAGGTGGCCGGCGTGCGCACCTACGGCGACGTGCTGGCCCTCGTCTCGGCCCGAGCCGGGGCGAACGGGGCCTGAGCGCCGGGGCCGCCGCCCTCGACGACGCCCGGGCGGCCATGGCCGCCAGCGAGGTCGTCGACATCCACAGCGAGTCGTTCGTGTGGACGCGGGTCTTCGGCTACGACCTGGGCGCGCCGCACGGGCGGGGCGTCCTGGGCGCCCGGCTGTACTCCCAGGCCGACCTGCCCCGGATGCGGGCAGGGGGCATGACGGGGGCGGTGGTGAGCGTGGCCACCAACCCGTTCCGCCGCCGGGGCCGCCGGCCGCCCCGGTTGGCGGCCAACGTCGACCGCCTGGTGGGGGCGCTGGCCGCCGACCCCGACGTCGAGGTAGTAGCCGACCTGGCGGCGTACCGCCGGGTCCGGGCCGCCGGCCGGTTCCCCTGCTTCGTCGCCGTGCAGGGCGCCAACGCGGTGGGCGCCGCCGGCGAGCTGCCCCCGGTGGTGTCGCGGGTGACGCTCGTCCACCTCACCCGGTCGGTGCTGGGCTCGCCCAGCGCGCCCCTCGGCGGCGACCGGGGGCTGACCGCCGCCGGCCGGCGGTTCGTGGCCGAGTGCAACGGGCGGCGGGTGATCGTGGACCTCGCCCACGCCAGCCCCCGCACCTTCTGGGACGCCCTGGCGGTGCACGACCGGAGCCTGCCTCCCATCGTGTCCCACACCGGCGTGAGCGGCGTGCACCCGTCGTGGCGCAACGTGGACGACGACCAGGTGAGGGCGGTGGCCGACCGGGGCGGGGTGGTGGGGATCATGTACCACCGCGGCTTCCTGGGCGGGTCGACGTCGGAGGCCGTGCTCCGCCACCTCGAGCACGTCGTGAACGTGGGCGGGGAGGGGGCGGCCGCCCTGGGCAGCGACTGGGACGGGATGATCGTCACCCCCCGCGACATGCCCACCGCCGCCGACCTCCCCGTGCTGGTCGCCGGCATGCTGCGCCGGGGCTGGCCCCTGCCCCGCATCCGGGCCGTCCTGGGGGCCAACTACCTCCGGGTGGTGGGCGACGTGCGCCCGTAGGCCTTGGACGGCCAGGACGGGGGGCGTCAGACCCGCATGCGCACCCGGCGCTCGGGCTCGGCGGCGGCCGCCCCGTCGCCCGGGGGGGCCTCGCCCCGCTCGGCCTGGCGGAGGAGCTTGCGGACGTGCTGGCCCAGCACGTCCAGCTCGGTGGAGGCGAAGTGCTCGCCGCCGAAGCGGCGCACCGACTGGGACTGGAGGCGCAGGATGCGGGCGTCCTGGGACAGGATGCGGTTGGCAATGGGGAGGACGGCCGCCTTCACGGGGGCGTGGGGCAGCCTCAGGGAGAACGTGACAGCGCTGTGCAGGAGCGTCTCGTGCTCGCCCACGGGCGTGAAGGCGGACGTGACCAGCAGGTGGTTGGCCCCCAGGCGGTACTCGACCTGGGCGATCGAGGGCAGCAGGAAGCGGTCGACGTGGGTCACGATGCCCCCTTCGGGGGCGAGGACACGCCCGGCCAGCCCCTCGGGCCGGGGCTCGCCCACGTACTCTGCTTCCACGCCGCCGGCGATGTGGCGCACCACCACCTCGATCTCCACCGGCTCCCGCCCGCCCCGGAACAGGCCGCCGTGCAGGAAGGCGGTGTGGGGCACGTCGAGGGTGTTCTCCAGGCACGGGTGGAGGCCCGCCTCCAGCACTGCCGAGCGGCGGACGGTGGTGTAGGCCGGGTCGTCGACGTGGGGGAAGCGGAACGGGGGCGGCCCGCCCACCGGCCCGGTGGCCACCCATACGAAGCCGTCCTGCTCGGCCGCCGGGTAGGTCGTGGCCCGCCGGGCCCGCCGGTCGGCGTCGCCGGTCAGGCCGGGGACGAGGCGGCACTCACCCGTCCCGTCGAACCGCCAGCCGTGGTAGCAGCACTCGAGGAGGCCGTCGTGCACCGAGCCGCACGACAGGGGCACGTTGCGGTGCGGGCACCGGTCGAGCGCCGCCGCCGGCCCCCCGCCCTCGGCGCGGAACAGGGCGAGGGGCGTGCCTCCGACCGTGCGGGCCAGCGGCTTGGCCCGCAGCTCCCGGGACAGGCACGCCACGTACCAGGTCATCCCGGGCAGGCTACGCCCGCCGCCGGGCTACGCCTGGCCGGCGGCCTGCCGGCGGCGACCGTTCGAAAACCGACGGATCGGCCTCGGGGGCGTGGGTTCGCGTGAAGCGGTGGGTAGATCTCCTGGAGCCCGCAAGGGCTCGTCACACCACTTGTCACACCACTCAAGGAGCTACATCGATGACTACCCGTACCTACGACCCCGGGCGCGAGGCGCCGACCCTCGTGCGCTGGGGCGCCATCTTCGCCGGCGCCGTCGTCGGCTTGGCCGTCCTGCTCCTGCTGTCCTCGCTGTGGGTCGCCATCGGCGAGGGGACAGGCGTGCAGGGTGTGGCCGACAACCTCCACTGGCTGGGCTTCGTCTCCGCCCTCTTCGCCCTGTTCGTGGCCGGCTACGTGTCCGGCTGGACCGCCGGCACGCGTGGTTGGGGGCCGGGGCTGTTCAACGGCCTCACCGTGTGGAGCCTGATCCTCGTTGGGACGCTCGTGATCGGCGTGCCGTCGGCGCTGCAGATCTTCGACGCCGCCGCCGGCCAGATGGAAGCGCTCGCCCAGGCGCCGTTGTGGGCCACCTTCTGGTCGCTGCTCGGCGGCCTGCTGGCCGCCATCGTGGGCGGCGCCATCGGCGGCTCGGCGCCCCGGCCGCAGTGGCTCTACGGCCCGACCGCGAGCCACGAGCAGGAGGGCCTCTCGCCTCCCGCCCGTGAGCCCGAGGCGGCCACGGCCGGCGGCGAGACCCGCTCGGGCGCCCGGGTGGACGCCCACAGCGGCTCCCGCCGCTAGCGGCGCCGTCCGGTCGACCACGCCCCATCGAGCCAACGCAGCACGACCAGCCCGCCCTCCGAGGGCGGGCTGGTCGGCGTGGGGCGGCGGCTCAATCCGGTTCTGGGCAGGCCGACCACAGACCCTGGGCGGCGTTGCGGGCCCCCCGGGCGAGGGCGACGAACTCGTCGGCATGGGCCACGTTGGGGGGGATGGTGAGGACCTCGGCGTAGCCCTGGCGCAGCAGCTCGGCGTTCACGAACAACCCGTCGGACACCCGGTAAACGTAGGCCAGGGTGCGGCCGAAGCGGTCTTCCTGCTCCACGTCGCCCACGAGCCGCACCGGCGTGCCCTCGGGCAGCAGGGCCTTGAGGAAGTCGCTCGCCTCCCGGCCGAAGCAGCCCACCGCCCGCCGGGGGTCGACCGTCTCGGGGGCGTCGACCCCGATGAGGCGGACGGGGCGGCCGGCGCAGCACGGCGCAGCGCTTCGCGGGCCAGGGCGACGCCCCGGCGGCCGACCTCCCGGGTGTGCTCGTCGAGGCGGCGGTAGGCGAACCGGTCGCCTTCGTCGTCGAGCAGCACGAGTTGATCGTTCATGTCCACAAGGATGACAGGGGGGTGTGACATTGGTTTCATCCCCGCGACTCCCGGGGTGGAAACGCGCTGGCTAGGGTAGGAGGACACCGACCGACCGGGGTTTCCCACGATCCACCATCAAGGCCCGCTCCGGACACGTCGATGAAGAAGCTGTGAACCGGGAAGTGGGGCCACCGGCCCGACGTTGGAGCAAGATGATGAGTGAGACCCTCGAGAACGAAGCCATCGCCCAGGCGCTGCAGATCATCGACCGGCACCTGAGCACCCTCAACAACCGCGAACTGGTGTCGACCTCGGAGGTATCCGACCTCCTGCTCGACATGCGCTCGGTTCTGGCGGCGGCTGAGCTCGAGATCGAGCTCGAGCGCACGACGGCGTCCGCCGCCAACTAGCTCAGCTCGAGCCGCCCGCCGCCCTCTCGTGAGGCGGCAGGGGCATCACCTTGCGTCCCACCAGGCCCAGCACCACGCCCAGGCCGGCCCCCGCCAGCACGTCGGAGGCGTGGTGGATCTTCACGTACACCCGGCTCGACGCCACCACCGCGGCGACGGCCACGTAGGCGGGCCAGAGCGGGTCGTCCTCCGACAGCAGGATGGCGTTGGACACCGCCGCGCTGGCGTGCCCGCTGGGGAAGCTGCTGGTCAGCGGGCGCCGGAGCCGGTGGGGGCGCACGACGTCCCACGGGGGGCGGGTGCGGCGGAACAGCGACTTGACCAGCCCGTTGACGAGGGCCGACTCGGCGGCGGCGGCCACTGCCACCCGCACCGCCGCCTTCTCGTCCCGCTCCGACCGCAGCCCCCGGGCCGCCGCCAGCAGCAGCCAGACGAGGCTGAAGTCGCCCAGCTCGGAGGCGGCGTAGAAGACGCGGTCGGCGGTGCGGTTGCCCCGGAGCCGCTCGAAGGCCGAGTCGGCGGCCAGGTCGAAGCGGGCGATGGCGCGGCGGGTGCTGGCGAGCACGGGCGCCGAAGCTACCCGGCGGCCGCTCCCGCCAACAGCTCCTGGGCCCGGGCGGGGTCGCCGCCGAAAGCGGGGCAGCAGGCCTGGAAGGCGCACCACTCGCACAGACGGGAGGTGCGGGGCCGGAAGTCCTCCCGCTCGCAGGCCCGCTCCACCGCCGCCCAGATGGCGCGGGTGCGCTGCTGGAGGCCCCGGATCGACTGCTCGCTGGGGTAGGCGACGATGGCCACCGGCTCCTTGAGGTAGAGCAGCTGGACCCGGCTGGGGCGCTCGCCGTAGACCTGCTCGCACAGGTAGGCGTAGAAGTGCACGCCCCCCAGCCGCTGCTGCTCGGCGAAGACGGGCGGCACCCCGCCCGTCTTGTAGTCGGTGACGACCAGGCCGCCGTGCTCGTCGCGCTCGAGGCGGTCGATGATGCCCCGCAGGGTCAGGGAGCCCACCTGGACCTCGAGCTGGAGCTCGAGGCCGACCGGCTCGACGAGGCGCGGGTCCTCCAGGGCGAAGTAGCGCTCGACGAGGACGGCGGCCTCGGCCGCGAACGCCGCCTCCGCCTCCTCGTCGAGCCCCAGGCCGCAGAACTCCGGGTCGCTCCGCAGCTCCTCCCGGGCCAGGGCCAGGCACTGGACGGCCCGGGCCGGGGTGCGCGACTCGGCCGGCCCCTCGAGCAGCAGCTGGAGGGCGCGGTGGACGAGCGTGCCCTTGACCGCGGGCGGCGACGGCGGCTCGGGCAGCCCGTCGATCACCGAGAACCGGAAGGCCAGCGCGCAGTCCTTGAAGGCGGCGACCTTCGAGGGGGTGAGCGACGTGGGCAGCGGCAGCACCATCGGCAACGAGCGTACCGACGGGGTGTGACAGAGCGGCGGATGCCGAAGTGTTGCGATCTGACCACCAGAACGGTGGCCGGATCGCAACGGTTCTAGCTGCCTCGGGGGCTGCGCCCCCGACGCACGGCTGCGCCGTGCTCCCCCACCCCGCCCGGCTCGCTGGCGCTCGCGCGGTCGGGCGGCGCTTGCCATCGACAACAAGTTTGTCGATCCTCGGCGGCAGCGCCTACTCGTCCTCGAGGATGAAGGTGACGAGCAGGTTGACCTGGTAGCTGGTGATGCCGCCGTCGCCCACGTTGACCTGCTGCTCCTTCACCCACGCCGACTTGACGTTGCGCAGCGTCTTGCGGGCCCGGGCCACGCCGACCTGGATGGCGTCCTCGAAGCTGGTGTCGGAAACGGCGCTGATCTCGACGATGCGGGCGACGGTGCCGGTCATGGGCGGCTCTCCTTGTGCGAGGGGAAGGGGACGGTGCGCCAGTCTGGCGCGTCGGGAGGTCAGGGGAGGTCGGCGAGCACGGCCGCCGCCACCGCCGGCGGGTCCTCCAGCGGGCCGAAGTGGCCGAGGCCGTCGAAGACGCGGAGGCGGCCGGCGGGGAGGGCGTCGACCAGGGCCTGGGCCCGGCCCGGCGTGATGGCGTCGGACCGGCCGCCGGCGGCCACCACCACCGGGCAGCCGACCTCGGCCAGGCGGCGGTAGCGGTCGCCCTCCACCGCCCGCAGGTAGACGGCGGCCTCAGCCTCGGGCCGGCAGCGCAGGGAGACCGCCCCGTCGGGGCCGGCCGCGAAGCCGCCCTCGACGTAGGCCCGCAGGGCCTCGGGGGCCAGGGCCGAGAACGGCGGCTTGGCCGAGAAGTTGGCGTACGCCTCCTCGGCCGAGGGGAACGTGCCCCGCCGCTTGCGGGCGCCCGCCGCCAGCCTCTCGGCCCGCTCCTGCGCCACCGCCGGGTCGGGCCACACGATGGGCTCGTAGCACCACAGGGCGGCGAACGTCCCGGGCCGCTCGGCCTCGGCCGCCAGCACCGCCGCCCCCCCCGAGGAGTGGCCCATGGCCACGGGGCGCGCCCCCGCCGCCTCGGTGACCGCGAGGGCGGCCAGCACGTCGTCGGCGAAGCCCGACCAGGCGTAGTCGACGGTCGGGGGCGTCAGGGTCTCCCCGTGGCCGCGGAGATCGACGGCCCAGCAGCGGAAGCGCTGGCCCAGAGCGGCGGCCAGAGGCCGGAACACCGCCGCGCAGAACCCGGTGGCGTGCACCAGCAGCATGGGCTGGCCGTCCGGGCGGCCGCCGAGGTCGTGCACGGCCACCTCCACCCCGTCCGACGACGGTTGCCGTTGCGGCCCCATGGGGGGGTGACGGTAGCGTGCGCCCCATCGCCGAGCCGACCGACACCGCCGCCGTCCTGGCTGCCAACGCCGCCTTCTACGGGGCGTTCGAGAGCCGCGACCTCGACGCCATGAGCGCCCTGTGGGAGCACAGCGAGCGGGTCGTCTGCACCCATCCCGGCTGGGCCAGCCTGCGGGGGTGGCCCCGGGTGTCGGCCTCGTTCTTCGCCCTCTTCCAGAACTCCGAGCACCTCCAGTTCATCCTGACCAACGAGCGGGCCCACGTGGTGGGCGACGTGGCCTGGGTCACGATCGACGAGAACATCCTCGACGTGGACGGGGCCACCACCGTGGCCGCCCTCAACCTGTTCGTGAAGGGGCCGGGCGGCCGCTGGACGATGGTCGCCCACCACGGCTCGCCCGTCACCGCCTCGGCCGAGGCCCCCCAGATCGAGGAGGGCGGTCCCCCGGGGGGGCTGTGACCGTGCTGGCGGCCGGGCGGCCCCGCCGTTGTGCATCTCGCAGCCCTCGGAACTGGGCCTGACGGGCGGCAGCACCCGCCGGGGGACCTCGTTGACGGGGTCCTTCCCCGGGCGGGCCGAGTTGGCGCCGGGAGGCCAGACTGGTTGACGGTTCACCGGCGGACGGGCGGATTAGAGGTCTTGGCCCCCGACTCTCGGGCTCTCTGGCGGGCGGAATGCACCGGTGGGGCTCTCAAGGGGGCGGACTCGCCCACGCGGAAGCCGAGCCGTGGCGGTCGCCAGGGCGCTGCTCGGCGACTCGCTCGTGGAGAGCTGATGTCCACCTGGTTCGTAGCCTTGGTTGCCGTCGGGCTCGCCCTCGGCGTCCTCACTGGCTGCGATGGCGGCAGGAGCGGTGAAGGGCGGCGGACGATTCACGTGCCCGGCGACGCGGCGACGATCACGGAGGCCGTCGCGGAGGCCCAGCCGGGGGACCTGGTCCTCGTGCAGCCCGGCGTCTACCGCGAGACGGTGGAGGTGAGGACCGAGCGGGTGACGCTGCGGGGGGTAGATCGCAACCGGGTGGTCATCGACGGCGAGACAACTCGTGCCAACGGCGTAGTGCTCAGCGCCGCCAGGACGGCCGTGCAGAACCTCACCGTGCGGAATGCCACCCTCAACGGCGTGCTCGTCACCGCCCGGGCCGATGAGTACGACCGGTTGGGGTCGCCCCCGTTGGAGGGCTTCCTGGTCGACCACGTGACGAGCCACAACAATGGCCTGTACGGCATCTATGCGTTCAACGCTCGGCACGGGGTGATCCAGCACTCCTACGCCTCCGGAGCGGCCGACGCCGGCATCTACGTGGGTCGGTGCAAGCCCTGTTCGATCGCCGTCCACGGGAACGTGGCCGAGCGCAACGCCATAGGCTTCGAGGCGACGAACGCCAGCGGACCCCTCTACGTCTACGGCAACCGCTTCGTCGGCAACCGGGTCGGGGCCACCACCAACTCGCAGCGCCAGGAGGCGTTCGTCCCCCAGGAGGGGGCGGAGATCGCCGGGAACGTCATCGCCGCCAACGGCGAGACGCTGACCCCAGCCCAGGCGGAGGGTGGCTTCGGCATCGGGCTCGGCATCGGGGGCGGCACCCAGAACACGGTCTCGCGGAACCTCATCGTTGCCAACCCGGTAGCCGGGCTCGTCATCGCCAGTGCGGGGGACCTCCCGCCCGTCGGCAACCAGATCGTGGCCAACTCCTTCACCGCCAACGGGATCGACGTCGTCTACTCCGCCACGGCGACAGCCCCGGGCAGCGAGAACTGCCTCCACGGCAACACGCTGGCCAGCGTGCTGCCAGCGTGGTTCGCGACCAGCTGCCCCGCTCCCGGTGAAACCTCGGCCGGAGTGGCGGTACCGGGTGGCCCGGCGCCGCCCGGCATCGCATCCTCCGCCGTGCAGGGGCCGCCGCCGCTCGCCAACCTCCCCGACGCCCCGACCGTCGGGCCACCGGCCACCGCAGGGCTGCCCGGCCCCGTCGACCTGACGACGATCGGCGTTCCTCGTCCCGAGCTCCTGCAAGACCAGAGCAGCGCCCGCTGGTGAGCGCCAGGCACCGGGGGTGGATCGTCGGCGGGCTCCTCATCCTTGGTGCTGTGGGCCTGGTGGTCGCCAGGGGACGGACCTCGCCCGATCCGCCGGCCACGACTACCGGTCCCAGGCCGGTGACGGCCGCCGAGGCAGACCGCCTGGCGGTGATGCGGTTCCTGATCCACCGCTCGACGGGGGTGCACTTCCGAACGGAGGTGGCCAGCGCCGGTGGCCCGCTGACCATCGTCGGCGACGTCGACTACCTCGGCCGGGTCGGCGAGGCCCGCGTGTCGGGTGCGGGTTCGTCGTTCACGTTGCAGTGGACCAGGGAGACGCTGCTGGCGTGGCCCGACGAAGCCCGGACAACCGCGCCGACGGCGCGGCCCCTGGCGCCGACTTCCAGCGCGGTGGACGCCGTCCTGGCACTGCTTCTGGAGCTGGGCCAGGACCGGCCGGACAATGCCCAGCTCATCCGCGAGAACGGCGCCACATGGTTGCGCGCCGAGATGCTCGGCTCGACGCAAGTCGACGTGATCCAGGGACCGGCGGCGCCCGCCTCGGGCGCCACCTCCGGCGGACCGGTCACGTACTGGATCGACGCGGCGGGGAACCTCCTTCGGCTCGACGCCCGCCTCGGAGGCAGCTCGAACCCGACGGTGATCAGCATCGAACCGACTCAGTACCACCCGGTCACCCGATCCGCAGACCTTCCCCCTTGACGCCCTGTGCGCCACCTGCAGCCGCCCGCTAACGTCCTGGCCAGCGGCGACACTTGAGGTCTGCGTATGTACGGCGGGGGATGTAGGTCCGCAGTCAGGCGACTCGGGCTGGTCGCCGTCCTCTCCTTCGCCATCACCGCCGGCCTCGCCGTGGTCAACCCCTCAGCCACGTCCGCCGTGACCGGCACCATTGCGGGCACCGTCTTCGAGGACTTCAACGCCAACGGGGCCATGGACCCCGGAAGCAACAATTCGGCTTCCGGCTCGGCCGCCGACGTGGGCGTGAAGGGGGTCATGGTCACAGTGACCGACTCGATCGGCTCAGTCGTCACCACCACGACGGATTCCGCCGGTGCCTTCTCTGTTCCGATCACGGCTGCCACCAACGACGTGCGGGTGGCCATCGACGCGCCGGCTGGGTACCTGCCCGGCCCGCAGGGGCCGCACTCCGGCACCACCGTGCAGTTCGTGGACCTCACCGCCCCCGCCGCCGGCGCCGTTATGGTCGGGCTCGTCCGCCAGGGCAACTACTCCCCCGACCGGCCACGGCGGCTGAACGTCCTCCAAGCGGCCGCCATCAACGGCCTCAGCCGCCAGTTCGTCGTGCAGTCAGACCAGCCGACCCTCGTCAGCAGCGACCACGCCGACCGCAACTTCGCCGTCCCCACCACCGAGGCCACCGCGGACCAGACGGGCGCCATCTGGGGGGTGGCGCAAGTCGACGCCGCCTACGCCTTCACGTCGGCCTACTTCAAGCGTCACACGAGAACGGGCCCGGACGGGCTGGGAGCGATCTACCTCACGGATCTGTCGGCGGGGCCCAACGCCAGCCCGTGGGCGAAGATCCCGAACGCGGGGACGAACCCACGCGGCGACGAGGCGCTGATGACAACGTTCTCCGACTGGTTCCACGACGTTGCCGCCTTTCCCTTCGTCGGCAAGGTCGGCCTGGGTGGCACGGCACTGGCTCCCGACCGGAAGTCGTTGTACGTGATGAACCTGAACAGCAAGTCGCTGTGGCAGGTGCCGTTCACCATCGGAACTGGCGGCGTTCCGCTGGCGGGCCCGCCCGCCGAGGTGGCGATCCCGCTGAGCCTGCCGGGTGCGGCCACTGGCTGCCCCAGCCAGTCCGACCTCCGCCCGTTCGGCGTCTCGGCCCAGAACGGCTCGATCTGGGTGACGCTGACGTGCACGGGCCCGGCCGTCGCCGACCTCCGGGGATACGTCTACCGCTACTCCCCTGAGGCGGGCACCTTCGACGCCGCCCCCGCGTTCGAGACGGCGCTGAGCGGGTACGCCCGAGGAGCGACCTTCCGTCCCCCTCCCTTCTCCGCCAACTGGAACCCATGGGAGGACGTGACCTGGCCGGGCTCGCAGGGGATCGTGTCCAAGCCGCAGCCGATGGTGTCCGACGTCACCTTCGACTCCAGCGGCGACATGACGATCGGGATCAAGGACCGCCTTGGCGACCAGGCGGGTCACGGTACCGGTGATCTCACGCCGGGCAGCCCGCAAGCTTGGTTCGGGATGCCAGGCGGCGACATCCTCCGGGCGTGCCGCAACGCCGCCGACACCGGATGGGAGCTCGAGTCCAACGGATCGTGCGGTGCGCCGCCCCGCCTGGGCGCCAGGCCCACCAACAACCAGGGCCCGGGCGGAGGCGAGTTCTACAACGACGACTTCGTCCCTTACCACGATCAAGTATCGCTCGGCGCGCTGCTGCAGCTGCCCGGGTACGGCGAGGTCATCAACACCAGCTTCGACCCCGGGACGACGACCAACGCGGAAGGCGTGCGCTTCTACTCCCACGCCAA
>DATLGZ010000370.1:0-14159 GCA_035540235.1 Acidimicrobiales bacterium
ACTGCCAGGGCAACACCCTGCAGCCGGGCCAGTCCTGCCAGATGACCTTCGCCTTCAGCCCCACCTCCCCGGGCCCGGCCAGCGCCACGTCGGCGGGCACGTGGAACGGCCAGCCCTTCTCCATCGAGGTGCGGGGCACGGCGCCCGGCCAGCTCACGCCGATCCTCACCACGGTGGCGTCGCCCGGCGGCCTGCTGGGCACGCCCGTGCGTGACGTGGGCACCCTCACCGGCGGCGCCAGCCCGACCGGCACGGTGACGTTCCGGCTGTTCAGCGACCCCCTGTGCACGACCGAGGTGTTCAGCTCCACCAACCCGGTGGTCGCCGGCGCCACCGCGACGTCGGGGTGGTTCACGCCCGAGGCGCCCGGCACCTACTGGTGGACGGCGGTCTACAGCGGGGACGCCTTCAACACACCGGCCGTCTCCGAGTGCGGGGCCGACAACGAGTCGGTCACGATCACCCCGTTCGAACCGCCGCCGTTCACGGCCACGGTGACGGGCGACTTCCTCGGGCCGCTGGTGGTGGGCGCCGGCCAGAGCGTGCTCGTGTCGGGCGCCCGGGTCTCGGGTGGCGTGACCGTCGCCCCGGGCGGGGCCCTCACGGTGGTGGGCTCGCGGGTGGCAGGAGGGATCACCGCCGACGCGCCCTCGTTCCTCGACCTCTGCGACAGCGACGTGTCGGGGCCGTGGCCCTCGTTGGCCGCGCTGGTGGTCACGAACGCGGCCGTGCCGGTGCGGGTGGGCGACCCGGCCGCCGGCTGTGCCGGCAACCGGGTGGCCGGTCACGTCACCATGTCCGCCAACCTGGCGGTGACGTTCGGGGCCAACCGCGTCTCGCACAACGCCACCTTCACGGGCAACGGCCCGGGCAACACCGTCATCAAGGCGAACACGATCCTGGGGGCGCTGGCCTGCTCGGGCAACGACCCTGCGCCCCTCAACGCCTCGCAGCCCAACACGGCCGGGTCGAAGAGCGGCCAGTGCACGGCCGTGTGACGTCTCCCACGGGTCGAACCGGCGCCGGCGCCCGGGGCCGCCGAGCCGCCGTCGTTCAGCCCGGATGCGGGACGGGCTCCTCCCGGATGGCGCCCAACCGGCCGAGGAGGATCACGGCGCCGAAGCCCACGAGGGCCAGTAGGACCGGGACGGCGACGTCGCCGGTCGGCGCCCCCAGCTCAGTGGTGGAGGTGCCGGCCGGCCACGGCCACAACACCCGCACCGAGCCGAGCATGAGGCCGATCATCACCGCCACCACCCGGTCGTGGTGGTTGTCGAGCAGCCAGGCCAGGAACCGGGAGAAGAAGGCGAGGCCGGCGGCGGCGCCGACCACGAACAGGGCGATGGGTAAGAGGTCGCGGGCGTTCACCGCGGCCAGCACGTCGTCGTACATGCCCAGCGCCACCAGGATGAAGGCGCCCGAGATACCGGGCAGGATCATGGCGCAGATGGCCACCGCGGCGGAGGCGGGGAACGCCCACAGCGGAGCGGCCACGACCTCGCCCGCGTCCCCGCCGGTCTCGCTCCGCAGCCCGAGCAGCAGGAACAGGGCCACCGCGGTGGCCAGCGCGATCACGTAGTGGGCCCGCTCGGGCCGGCGCAGCAGCCCCCGGGCGACGACCGTCGAGCCTGCCACCAACCCGAGGAACAGCCCGCCCAGCTTGATCGGCTCCTCCTCCAGCAGGTGCTCTATCACCGACGCCAGGGAGAGCACGGCCACGCCGATCCCCGCCAGCAGGGGGATGAGCAGAGCCCAGTCGACCTCACGGAGGCCTCTCAGGCCCTCCCGGACACGGCCCCTGGCCATCCACCCCAACGAGCGGGCCCCGTCCCGCAGGGCGTCGATGAGGCGGGCGTAGATGCCGGCGACGAAGGCGACGGTGCCACCGGAGACACCGGGCACGACGTCGGCCGAGCCCATGACGAACCCGATCCCGACGTGCTTGAGGTGCTCGGGCACCCTCATCGGCCCGCGGCCCGTCGCCGGTGCGGGCGCCAAAGCGGCGATCCGGATGTCATCGGGGTCCTTTCGTCCGGCCGAACGACGGCTGCGACGGTAGCGGAGAGCGCCACCCCGGCTACCATCTGGTCATGCGCCGACGACGTTGACCCTCGGGTGAGGCCCGCCGGCTGAGCCGGCTGGCCGTCGGTTGGGCCCTCCTCGCCGACTCCGTCCCCCTCTACGCCCTCTACGCCCTGCTGTTCGAGGACGCGGGGCTGTCGGCGGGGCAGATCTCGTCGCTGTTCCTGCTCTGGTCGGCCACCGGCATCGTCGCCGAGGTGCCGTCGGGCGCGCTGGCCGACCGCTTCTCCCGCCGCCACGCGCTGGTGGCGTCCGGGGTGCTGCAGGCCCTGGGCTACGTGCTGTGGCTCGCCGCCCCCGGCTACCCCGCCTTCGCCGCCGGCTTCGTGCTGTGGGGGCTGGGAGGCGCCTTCGCCTCGGGGGCCCTGGCCGCCCTGCTCTACGACGGCTTGGCCGCCGCCGGCGCCGAGGACCGCTACCCGGCCGTCTACGGCTACGTCAGCGCCGCCGGCCTGGTGGCACAGGTCCCGGTGGCCCTGGCCGCCACCGTCCTGTTCGCCACCGGGGGCTACCAGCTGGTGGGGTGGGTGAGCGTGGGCTGCTGCCTCGCCTCCGCCGCCCTGGCGGCGCGGCTGCCCGAGGCGCCACGGGACGGCGGCGGCGGCCACGGCGCCGGCGGCGGCGGCGGCCGCGAACCCGGCTACCTGTCGGCTCTGCGGTCGGGCCTGGCCGAGACCGTACGCCGGCCGGCGGTGCGGGCCGCGGTGGTGGCGGTGGCGCTGGTGGGCGCCCTCGACGGGCTCGAGGAGTACTTCTCCCTCCTGGCCCGCGACTGGGGCGTGGCCACGCCGGCCGTCCCCCTGGCCCTGCTGGCGGTCCCGGTGGCCGGCGCGGCGGGGGCGGCCGCCGGCGGGCGGGCCGCGCGCCTCCGCCCCGGGTGGCTGGCCGCCGTGCTGGGGGCAGCGGTGGCCATCTTCGGGGCGGCGGCGCTCGTCCGCCGGCCGGCGGGCGTGGTCGCCATCGCCGCCGCCTACTTCCTCTACCAGCTGGTGGTGGTGGTCGTCGACGCCCGCCTCCAGGACCGCATCGAGGGCCCGGCCCGGGCCACCGTCACGTCGGTGGCCTCGCTCGCCACCGACATCGCCTGCATCGCCCTCTATGCCGCCTGGGGCCTGGGCCAGCCGGGCCTGATCGCGGCCATGGCCGTCGTGGCGGCCGTCGCCCTCCCCCGCCTGCTCCGTCCCCGCCCCCTCAGTGCGGGCGCAGCTCGATGAGCAGGGCCGCGCCCAGCGTCCGGGCCTGCTCGACCCGCTCGGGCGGCAGGGCGTCCACCACCCGCCGGGCCCCCGCCTCGTCGAGGTAGGCCCGGCCGATGGCGTCGTGGTCGCGGTCGAGCGGGGCCATGCGCACGACCACGTAACGGACGCCCAGCCGGTCCAGCATGGCCAGGGCCTCGGGCGAGGCCGGCCCGCCGTCGCCGAGGGTGTTGAGGACGTCGACGGTTTCGCTGTACCCGGGCGGGGAGTAGCCGGAGTAGCCGTTGACCCGGGGCTTCCAGTCGATGGCCGACAGCACCATGCGGGGCGCCTCGATGAACCCGTAGGTGAAGTGCCGGTTGTCGGCCATGGGCAGCTCAAGCACGACGCCGTCGGGCAGCTCGGCCAGGGCCCGGTTGACCGACGCCAACTCCGGGGTGTCGACCCGGGGCGACATCACGATGGTGGCCTTGTACTCGAGCAGCATGACCGCCCCCACCACCAGCGCCAGGGCGGGACCGGCGCGGGCGGCTCGACCGCGGGCGAGGCGGTCGTAGCCCACTGCCGCCAGCAGGGCCAGCCCCAGCAGGGGCAGGACGGTGAGCCGGCCGAAGGAGCGCACCGACTTGTAACCGGTGACGTCGGCCAGCAGCGAGTACGGCAGGGGCAGGCGCCAGCCGCCGATGGTCTGGAACTTGCCGAAGGCCAGCACGAGGGCGGGGAGGGTGGAGACGAGGACGAGCACCAGCGCTCGTCGGCGCAGGTCGGGAGGTGGGTCCCGCCTCGACCACAGGGAGGCCACCCCGGCGCCGCCCAGGGCCAGGGCCATCGCCCCGGGGAAGAGGCGGTGCTCGAAGGGGGCGTCGGTCAGGTCGTCGAGCCAGCCGTAGAGCAGGCTGCCGTGCGCCGGCGAGAGGAAGGCCCGGGGCGTGACCGCGTGCTCCACGATGTAGCGGGGGCGCAGCGTGTCCCCCTGGGCCGAGAAGCGCACGAAGATGGGCAGGGCCAGAGCGGCGGCGATGGCGCCGGCCGCCGCCGCCCCGGCCACCAGGCGGGCGTCGGGGCGGGTGCGGGTGGCCACCAGCCACCCGGCTGCCACCATGGCCAGGGCGGGGAACAGCACCACGGCCAGGTACCCGATGTTGAGCAGCACCGCTCCCCCGCAGAGGCCGAGCGCCACCGCCTGCCACCAGCGCCGCTCGTCGAGGAACCGGAGGACGAGGAGGATCGACAGCGGCGCCAGGAAGGTGAACTGCATGGGGAAGTTGCCGTGGAGGTTGATGCGCACGGCGGCGAAGGTGAAGACGAGGGCGGCCAGCACGGCGGCGGGCCGGCTCACCCGCAGCCACCGGGCCAAGGCGTAGGACGACGCCAGCGAGCACATCCAGCCGGCCACGTAGAGGGCGTTGTAGGCCACCGGCCACCCCAAGACGAAGCCGGCGACCGCCGCCAACGGGGCGGCCGCCAAGGTGGAGTCGCTGTAGACGAGGATGTCCCGCGCCGGCCAGAAGATGTTGGGGTGGAACACCGACGCCTGGCCGTCGAGGAGGGCGTGGACGTTCCAGCGCAGCAGCCACTGGGAGAAGAAGGCGTCGCCGTAGTTGCCGGGCGTGGCCGACGTCCACTGCCCCACCGACGGCAGGGCCATCACCACGGTGACGAGCAGGAACAGCACGCCCAGTCCGGCGGGGACCGCCCCCCGGCGGGCGCTCAGCGGCGGTCGAGGCGGCACACGTAGGCGAGCAGGTAACAGTCCTCGGCGTCGGCGAACACGCCCGGGTTGCGGGCGGTCGCCTCGGCCGAGAACGGCCCGGGGCCGGCGTAGTTCAGCCCCCGGCGCGCTTCGACCGCGAAACCGGCGGCCGCCAGCTTGGCCTCCAACTGGGCGGCGTCGTACTCGACCTTGTGGTCGGGGTCGATGAAGCCCTCCTGGTGGCGGCGGCACACGGTGGCGTTGGGAGTGTCGAGGGCAAAGGCCCCGCCCGGCGCCAGCACCCGGGCCACCTCCTCGAGGACCACGTCGCCCTCGTCCTCGGTGACGTGCTCGAAGGTCTGGCCGCTGTAGACGAGGTCGAAGCTGGCCGCCTCGTAGCGGGACAGGTCGGTCATGGAGTGGAACTCGTAGCGGACCGGGCCCCGCTCGGTGGCGACCACGCCGCCGCCCGCCTCCGCCTGGCGCTGGTATAGCGGGTGGCGATCCGCGGGCGCGAGGTCGACGAGGACCAGCTCGGCGAAGTCGTAGGGGTAGCCCATGTGGACCAGCGCCCCCTCGGCGTGGCCCAGGTCGGTGCCGCCCAGGTCGAGGATGCGGGCCGCCTTGGGCAGCGAGCGCACGAACTGGCACCGGCTGGCGTGCAGCGACGGGCCCAGGGCCCCGTAGCCGAGGCGCACGAAGTCGCCGGTGCCGTGCAGCCAGTCGAGGAAGGTGTAGCGGTCGAGGTGGCCGTCGGCCATCTGCCCCCGCACCCACGCCTCGCCCTCGGGGTCGGGCTCGCGCCGGAGGACCATCAGGTAGCCGAGGCGGATGGCGACCGGCTCGGGGAGGTCGCCGTAGGCCGAGCACAGCAGGTCGAGGAAGCGGTCGGGGTTGCCGTGAGCGGCGGCCGCGTCGGCCTCGGCGGCGGTGGGCCCCCGCCGCAGCACCACCTCGTGGGCCAGCCGCACCGCGGTGGCGGGCGGGAGGTCGCGGTAGTACAGGGGCGCCGCCCGCTCGGCGGCCCGCGCCGCCAACCGCCGCGCCCCCCTCGGCTCGCGCAGCAGCCGGGCGGCCCGGCCGGCCCGGGACAGGAGGGGCATGGCCCGCAGCGTACCGGCGGCGCGCCCGCCCCACCCCGCCAACTGGTCAGCGTGAGGGCGCCAGGGCGACCGAAACGGTGACCGGTACGCGGGGGGTGGGTCAACCCCGCCAACTGGTCAGCGTGAGGGCGCCAGGGCGACCGAAACGGTGACCGGTACGCGGGGGGTGGGGTCAACCCCGCGACCTGGTCAGCGTGAGGGCGCCAGGGCGACCGAAACGGTGACCAGTACGCGGGGGTGGTCTAGTCCAGAGGCGGGAGGAGCTGGTCGACGAGCTTGGCCACCAGGGCACGGTCGAAGGGATCGTGGTGCAGGAGGCGGCGCAGGAGGATGGGGCCGACCAGGCTCTCGGCCAACAGGCCCAGGTCGGCGCGGGGCGAGACCTCCCCGCTGCGCACCCCCTCCTCCAGCAGCTGCACGAGAAGCTGGCGGCGCTCGAGGGCCAGGCGGCGGTGGACGTCGAGCACCTCGGGGTCGCGCTCGGCGGCGTCGATGAGGGCGGGCAGGCAGCTCGACCAGGCGGTGTCGGCCACGTTGCCGGCCAGCTGGCTGAGCAGCTCGGTCACCCGCTGGCGGACGGTGCCCTGCGTGGGCACGACGATCGACGCCTTGAGGGTGCGGACGGCGTCCTCGACCAGCTCGAGCTTGCCCGTCCAGTGCCGGTAGACGGTGCTCTTGCCCACGCCCGCCCGGGCCGCCACCGCCTCGATGGTGAGCCCGCCGTAGCCCACCTCGCCCAACAGGTCGAGGGCGGCGCCGAGGATCACCCGGCGGGAGCGCTCCACCCGGGGGTCTACGGCGGCGGGTTCGGGCCCGGGCCCGGGCTCGGAGGTCAGCCCGCCACCTCGGGAGCGAGGGCGTCGGGTGCGGGGACCAGGTGGGGATCGGCGGCGGCGGCCTCCGCCTCGGCCCGGCGGCTGAACACCACGAACACCACCCCGGCGGCGGCCAGGCACAGGGCGGCGGCCACGCCGCTGGCCAGGTTGAAGGCGGCGGTGAACGCCTCGCCGGCCCGGGCCGCCAGCTGGGCGCCACCGGGGACGCTCTCGGCCAGGATGGTCGCCGCCCCCACCGACTCCTGGGCCGCCTCCCGCACGGGAGGCGGCAGGGCGATGCCGCCCAGGTCGAGGCTCGAGCGGTAGACGGCGCTGACCAGGCTGCCGAGCACGGCGATGCCCAGCGCCCCGCCCACCTCCCGGGTCGTGTCGTTGACCGCCGACCCGACCCCCGCCTTGGCGTGGGGCACGGCGCTCATGATGCTCCCGGTGGCGGGGGCGGCGGTCAGGCTCATCCCCGCGCCCAGCAGCACCAGGGCCACCACCAGCACGAGGTAGGGCGAGTCGGGCCGCACCACGCCCAGGACGGCGAAGCCGCTCGCCACCAGCAGGAAGCCGGTGGCCATCACCGGCCCGGTGCCCACCCTCTCGGCCGCCGCCGCGCTGCGAGGGGCGACCGCCACCAGGGTCAGGGCCAGCGGGAGCGTGGCCAGCCCGGCCTGCAGCGGCGAGTACGAGCGCACGAACTGGAGGTAGAGGGTGAACATGAAGAACAGGCCGAACATCACGAAGAAGGCGACGGTCACCACGCCGCTGCCCACGCTCATCCGCCGGTCGCGGAACAGGTGGAGGGGCAGCATGGGGTGGGGGCTGCGCCGCTCCCACGCCACGAAGGAGGAGAGACCGAGGAAGGCCAGGGCGAACGCCCCCAGCACCAGACCGTCGGTCCAGCCCCGCTCCGGCCCCTCGATGATGCCGAAGATCAGGGTGCCCAGCCCCACCAGGGACAGCACCGCCCCCACCGGGTCGAGGGGCGTGGCTTCGGGGTCGCGCGAGGTGGGTGAGAACGCGGCCACGGCGGCGATCACCACCAGGACCACCGGCACGTTGACGAGGAACGCCGAGCCCCACCAGAACCGCTCGAGCAGGGCGCCGGACACGATGGGGCCCAGCGCCCCGCCCGCGCCGGCGAAGCCGGCCCACATGGCGATGGCCTTGCGCCTCTCCTCGGGCGGGAAGATGGTGGTGAGCAGCGACAGGGTGGCAGGCATCACGAAGGCGGCGCCCACGCCGTTGATGACCCGGCCGACGATGACCGTGCTCGAATCGGTGGCCAGCCCCCCCACCACCGACCCGGCGGCGAAGATCACCAGGCCTACGAGCAGCGCCCGGCGGCGGCCGAAGCGGTCGCCGATGGCGCCCGCCGGCAGCAGCAGGGCGGCGAAGACCAGGGCGTAGACGTCGATGATCCACTGGAGGGCGCTGGCGCTGGCGTTGAGGTCGCGCTGCATGCTGGGCAGGGCGACGTTCAGGCCGGCGACCGACATGACCACCATCACCAGCGACAGGCACATGATCGCCAGGAGGAACCACCGGCGCCGGTGGATCACCGGGTCCTCGTGGAGGAGCGTGGCGTCGGCCATCAGCGGTCCCGTCCTTTCCGTGCGCCGTCATTTCCCGATGCGGCGGCTCCGATACGGCAGCGTCCCGCTACAGGACTAACACGTCTCGCTGCGAAACGCCACCGTCTTGTTAGCTCGACGTGCCAAACCCGGCCCGGAAGCCCTACCGTTCGGGGGCGATGCCCGAGCCGACCACTCTCTCTTACCAGGCGCCCCGGCCCGCGGTCGACGTCTTCATGCGCCGCCTCCTGCGCGTCCCCGAGGCGGGGGCTTCGGGCACCGCCGCCGAGCGGCTGTTCGGCAAGTCGCTGCTGCTCTCCACCGTCCGCTGCCTGCTCACCTACGTCGTCCTCCCCCTGCTCAAGCCGGTCGTCGACCTGAGCGGAGGGGTGGGACCGGTTCTGGGCCTGCTGCTGGGGACGGTGTCATCGCTGGCCATCGTGGTCTCCATGCGCCGCTTCTGGGCCGCCGACCACCGCATGCGCTGGGCTTACACGGTCGTGGGCGGCGGCATCCTCGTGCTGCTCGCCTTCCAGGCCGTCGGGGACATCGCCGCCCTGGTGTGATGGGAGCCGCCGCCGGGGGGACGCCCGCAGTGCGCCGGGGGCCGGCCCGGTGGCTCTGGTTCGGCGGCGGCCTCCTGGCGGTGGGCCTGGGCGGACTCGGGGTCGTCGTCCCCGGCCTGCCCACCACCGTGTTCTTCATCCTGGCCGCCGCCTGCTTCGCCCGCAGCAACCCCCGCTTCGAGCAGTGGGTGCTGAACCTGCCCAAGGTCGGGCCCACGGTGCGGGACTACCGGGCCGGGCTGGGGATGCGGCGGCGGGCCAAGGTGCTGGCCGTGTCCATGATCCTGGGCGTGTCGCTGGCCAGCGCCGTCTTCGCCATCGGCAAGGTGACCGTGTCCCTGCTCGTCGTGGCCCTGGGCCTGGTGGGGGCGGCCTACGTGCTGTTCCGTGTCCCCACCCGCGAACGGGTGCTGGCCCGGCGGGACGGCCTCAGCTGAGGCAGGCTCCGGTGCTGACCGGGCTCGTCGACGCCGAGTTGAGCACCGGCTCCAGCTCCCGGGCGGTGACCGCGTAGGCCACGTCGGGGCGGACGGTGGAGACGGCAAAGGCCACCCCCACGACCGTGCCCGCCCCGTCGACCAGCGGGCCGCCCGAGTCGCCGGGCGCCAGGCGGGCGTTGAGCCGGAGGATCTCCCGGGAGGTCAGGCCGCCGTAGAGGTTGTCGAGGCGGACGACCCCTGACGCCACGATGGTGGCGGGCGAGATCTCCACCCGGGGCTGGCCGCCGGGATAGCCGAACACCGCCCCCTGCGTGCCCACGACGGGCCGGCCCAGGGGCAGCGGGGACTGGCCGAGCCCGTCCACCCGCAGCACGGCCAGGTCACGGTCGGGGTCGAAGGCGACCACCGTGGCCGGGAGGCGCCGGCCGTCGGGGCGCAGCACCTCGGGGCGGGTGACCCCCGCCACCACGTGGGCCGCCGTCACCGCCAGGTCGGGGCGGGCGGCGAAGCCGCTGCCGACCCGCACTCCCCGGCAGTCGGCCCCCGCCACCCGCACGGTGGAGGCCGCCACCCGCTCCTGGACCGAGGGCGCGACCGTCCCTGCCCCGCCGGGCGGGAACAGGGCCGCCAGCAGGCCGGTGAGCAGGTCGTTGAGCTGCGGCAGGGGGACGGGAGTGGCCGGCGCGGGCTGGGCCGGGCCCCGGTGGTGGGCGGAGGCGGGGGTGGCCGGCGCCACGACGGCCAGGACGGCGAGCAGGGCGACCACCGCCCGGCGGGGCGTTCCCGGTCGGCGGAGCGGGGGCGGCAGCTTCGGCATGGCGGCCATGATGGCACCGGCAGGGCGTTCGGTAGGGTCGGGGGCCATGGCCAACCAAGCCCAGTTCATCTTCACCATGCGGCGGGTCAGCCGCTTCCACCCTCCCGACAAGGAGGTGGTGAAGGACATGACGCTGGCCTTCTACCCCGGGGCCAAGATCGGAGTCATCGGCCCCAACGGCTCGGGGAAGTCGTCGCTCCTGCGCATCATGGCCGGGGCCGACGACGGGTACACCGGCGAGGCCCGCCTCTCCCCCGGCTTCACCCGGGGCCTGCTGGAGCAGGAGCCCCGGCTCGACCCGTCCAAGGACGTCAAGGGCAACGTGATGGACGGGGTGGGCGAGGTGGCCGACCTCCTCCGCCGCTACGACGAGGTGCTGGCGCGCTACGCCGACCCCGACGCCGACTACGACAAGATCGGCGAGGACCAGGCCCGCCTGGAGGCGGAGATCGAGGCCAAGGGGGCCAACGACCTCGACCGCCAGATCGAGATCGCCATGGACGCCCTGCGCCTGCCCCCCGGCGACGCCGACGTCACCACCCTCTCCGGGGGCGAGCGCCGCCGGGTGGCCCTGTGCCGGCTGCTGCTGTCGAAGCCCGACCTGCTCCTGCTCGACGAGCCCACCAACCACCTCGACGCCGAGTCGGTGGCGTGGCTGGAGCGGACGCTGCGCGACTACCACGGCACGGTGGTGGCCGTCACCCACGACCGCTACTTCCTCGACAACGTGGCCCGGTGGATCCTCGAGCTGGACCGGGGCCGGGGCTCGCCCTTCGAGGGCAACTACTCGAGCTGGTTGGAGCAGAAGCAGGAGCGGCTGCGGGTCGAACAGAAGCTCGACTCGGCCCGGGCCCGGTCGCTCGAGCGGGAGCTCGAGTGGGTACGCATGGCGCCCAAGGCCCGCCACGCCAAGTCGAAGGCCCGCCTCGAGGCCTACGACAAGCTGCTGGCCGAGGCCCGCTCGGCCGAGGGCGAGGGGCGCAAGCTGGAGATCGCCATCCCGCCCGGCGAGCGGCTGGGCGACGTGGTGATCGACGTGGAGAACGTGTGCAAGGGGTACGGGGACCGGCTCCTCATCGAGGACCTGACCTTCTCCCTGCCGCCGGCGGGAATCGTGGGCGTGGTGGGCCCCAACGGGGCGGGCAAGACGACGCTGTTCCGCATGATCACCGGCGCGGAGAAGCCGGATGCGGGCGAGATCCGGGTGGGGTCGACGGTGGAGCTGGCCTACGTAGACCAGAGCCGCGACGCCCTCGACCCCGGGCACACCATCTACGAGGAGATCACCGGAGGCCAGGAGCTCTTCAAGATCGGCAACCGGGAGGTGAACGGGCGGGCCTACGTGGCCTCGTTCAACTTCACCGGCTCCGACCAGCAGAAGCCGGTGGGGAAGGCGTCGGGGGGTGAGCGCAACCGCATCCACCTGGCCAAGATGCTGCGGCGGGGCGGCAACGTCCTGCTCCTCGACGAGCCCACCAACGACCTCGACGTAGACACCCTGCGGGCGTTGGAGAACGGGCTGGAGTCGTTCCCCGGGTGCGCGGTGGTCATCAGCCACGACCGGTGGTTCCTCGACCGCATCTGCACCCACGTGCTGGCCTTCGAGGGCGAGAGCCAGCTGCGGTGGTTCGAGGGCAACTTCAGCGAGTACGAGGCCCGGCGGCGCAAGGAGCTGGGGGCGGCAGCCGACCAGCCCCACCGCATCCGCTACAAGCCGCTGGCGCGCTAGGCGGGCGGGACCGGGGCCGCCGTCAGCGCCTCAGGAAGAGGTTCAGCACGATCGTGAGCACGATCGACAGGAGCAGGCCGGTGGCCAGGGGGGCGAAGACCCGCACGTTCCCCCACGAGAACGTGAAGTCGCCCGGCAGGCGGCCGAGGCCGAGGCGCGAGCCGGCGATCAGCAGCCCGCCCACCAGGGCGGTGACGATCCCGACGGCCACCAGCAGCCGCCCCACGGTCGAGACGTCCATGCGCCCAGGATGGCCGAGATCGCGACCTGCTGGGTACAACGTGGGCATGGCCAACCAACCACAGCGTGTGCTCGTGCTCGCCGCCGACCTGTTCGAGGACCTGGAGCTGCTGTACCCCGTGTACCGCCTGCGGGAGGAAGGGGTCGAGGTGGTGGTGGCGGGGCTGACCGACGACCCCGTGACGGGCAAGAAGGGCCACGGCCCGGTGGCGGTGGACACGACGGTGGAGACCGTCAGCGCCGCGGACTTCGACGCCCTGGTCGTACCCGGCGGGTTCGCACCAGACAAGCTGCGCCGCTCGAAGGCGGTGCTGGCGCTGGTCGAGGGCTTCGACGCCGCCGCCAAGCCCATCGCCTTCATCTGCCACGCCGGCTGGGTGCCGATATCGGCCGGCATCATCAAGGGCCGGCGGGCCACGAGCGTGGACGCCATCCGCGACGACATGCTCAACGCCGGCGCCGACTGGGTCGACGAGCCCTGCGTGGTCGACGGCAACCTCATCTCCGCCCGCACCCCCGCCGACCTCGGTCCGTGGATGAAGGCGCTCCTCGCCGCCCTGGAGGACGCTGACCGCGAGTAGGCCGCCCGGGCCGACGACGACTCCACGCCCGAGCAGGTCGCGGCCTGGGTCGAGCCGGGTGCGCGATCGTTTGCGTCCCATGCGCCGTCCCGCCGCCCTCCCACTCGCCTCCCTCGCACTGGCCGCCGCTCCCGTCGCCCTCTACGCCGGGGTGGCGGCGGCGTGGGCCGACCGCGAGCTGTTCTACGCCCTGGTGGCCGAGGACCGGTGGTTCGAGTGGATGCAGGTGGCGGGCTACGGGGTGGCGATGGTGGGCTTGGCCGCCCTGGCCGTGGTGGTGAGGCGGCGCAGCCGGCAGGGCGCGGGGGCGGCCGTGGCTCTGGCCCTGCTCTTCGCCGTCGTGATGGGCGAGGAGATGTCGTGGGGGCAGCGCCAGTGGGACGTGCGGCTGGCCGCCGTCGAGCGGGTCAACGCCCAGGGCGACCTGACCCTGCACAACGTGGGTGCAGGCCTGGCCCTGTCCCAGCTCGGCCTGCTGGCGGTGGCGCTGGCGGGGGCAGCCGCTCCCTTCGCCTACCGGGTCGTGCCCGCCGCCGCCCGGTTCCGCCCGCCCCCCTGGCTGGCGGGGTGGTTCCTGTCGGCCGCCGCCTTCAACCTCGCCCGCCTCACCGTGGTGCGGTCGCCGTCGTTCCAGGTGGCCAAGCTCAGCGAGGTGGCGGAGCTGACGGTGGCGGCCGGGGTGGCGGTGCTGACCGTGCTGGCGGTGCGGGCGGCGGTGGCCCCGGTGGCGCCCGGCGGTCAGATGCCCCAGGGCGGGGCGGCGGCGGCGTAGCGCTCGACGGGCACGGTGCCGGAGTCGCGCTTGTTGTAGGTCCAGTCGGGCTGCTTGAGACGGTGGCGCTCGTCGAGCACGGCCACGCCGTTGCGGATGTCGACCAGTTCCGCGATCAGCTCGGGCTCGACCCCGTCGACGGCGTTGCGCAGGTGGGCGTCCATCTCCTCGGGGAAGCTGTCGACGATGCTGCCCACCACCACCTGCTGCTGGGTGGCGAGGAAGCAGCGGGAGCGGTCGGCCACCGTGGTGAGCCGCTTGCGGATGACGCCGTAGTCGTGTTTGCCCGCCTCCGAGGCGGTGAGCTTGGCCAGCGCCCCCGACAGGATGAGGCCGTCGAGCTTGCACGGCGAGCACTGCCCGCACGACTCGATGGCGAGGAAGCGGGAGACGCCGGCGGCCACCGCCGCCATGTCGACCGTGTCGTCGAGGACTATGAAGCCGGCCGAGCCCAGGCCGCTGCCCGCGGCCTGCAGGCCCTCGTAGCTGACAGGGGCGTCGAGCTTGTCGCCGGTGATGATGCCGTTGGCCACGCCCGAGAG
>DATLGZ010000371.1:0-28252 GCA_035540235.1 Acidimicrobiales bacterium
CCCTGGGCGCCGCCCCCACGCCGGCGCCCAGGGTGTTGATGGCGTAGAGCCGGCCGACGAGAGGGCCGGCGTCCTGCACCCGGTCGACGATGCCCCGCGACACGAGCGGCAGCGACAGGCCCATGAGCACGGTGGGGACCAGAAGGAGGGCGAAGTGGAACAGGAAGGCGCCGAGGGTCCCGCTCACGTGGGGCACCATGGCCCGGTAGCCGTCGTAGAACAGTCGGATGCTCAGCCAGGCGAACCCCCCGACGCCGGCGTTGGAAAAGGCGAAGGCGAGCAGGGAGCGGCGGGGCCCGAGGCGGTCGGCCAGCGTCCCCCCCACCAGGCTGCCGATGCCCAACCCGGCCAGGAAGGCGGACACCACCGTGGCGAACGAGAACAGGTCGACGCCCGCGTGCATGGAGATGACCCGCTGCCACACGACCTGCAGGGTCAGGGCCGAGAAGCCCGTCACCGCGAAGAGCGCGAAGAGAACTGCTTTCAGGCGGCCCGGCATGCGGCGGTCACTATCGCGCAAGCGGGTCTACGCGCACCCGTCGGCAGCAGCCGGGTAGCTGACCGCCCACAGGCACAGGCCGGAGGCGGGCGCCACCCGTTCCGCCGCCGCCCGCTCCCGGCGGAGGAGGATCGAGCGCATCTCGCCCGCCTTGCGGCGACCGGCGCCCATGGCGACCATGGTCCCCACCACCGCCCGCACCATCTGCTGGCAGAACGAGTTGGCCTCGATCTCGAACCGGAGCACCCCGTCGCCCGCCGCGACCCACCGGGCGTCGGTGACACGCCGCACGAGGCTGTAGCCCTCGACGCCCTTGGGCGCCCGGCAGAACGAGGTGAAGTCGTGCTCGCCGATCAGCGGGTCACACGCCAGGCGCAGAGCGGGCAGGTCGAGCGGCTCGGCCACGTGCCACGCAGTGGCGGCCAGGAAGGGGTCGGGGACCGGGCGGTTGAGCACGGTGTAGCGGTAACGCCGGCTCAGGGCCGAGCGGCGGGCGTGGAACCCGGGTGGAGCGCACGCCACCTCCCGGGCCACCACACGGGGCGCCAGCTGGGAGTTCACCGACCGCTGTAGGCGGGCCAGGTCGAGGCCGGCAGCGGGGGCGTCGAAGGTGACCACCTGGCCCCAGGCGTGGACCCCGGCGTCGGTGCGACCGGCCACCGCCAGCTCGGGCGGCTCGGGCATCCGCAGGGCCCGCTGCAGGGCAGCGGCCAGGACGCCGCCGACGGTGACGGCATTGGGCTGGGGTGCGATGCCCGAGAACCCCCGGCCGTCGTAGGCGACGGTCATCCGCACCCGGACGACCGCGCCGTCGGTCACACGAGTTCGATGCGGGCCATGGGGGCGTTGTCCCCGTGGCGGGGGCCGAGCTTGAGGATACGGGTGTAGCCCCCGGGCCGATCCTCGTAGCGCGGCGCGATCTCGTCGAAGAGCTTGAAGGCCATGTCCTTGTCGCGGAGGAAGGCGACGACCTGGCGGTGGTGGTGCAGCCCGCCCTTCTTGGCCTTGGTGATGATCTTCTCGGCCACGGGCCTCATGGCCTTGGCCTTGGCCTCCGTGGTGACCACCGCCTCGGCGGCGATGAGCGACGCCACCAGGTTCCCCATCATCGCCTTCTGGTGGGCGGCGTCGCCGCCGAAGCGGCGAGCCTTCTTGGGAGTGCCGGGCATGGGGGCCTACGCCTTGGTGCGGAGGGAGAGCCCCCGCTCGTCGAGCTTCTGGAGCACCTCGTCCAGCGACTTCTGGCCGAAGTTGGTGATGGCCAGCAGGTCGTCGGCCGTCTTCTGGACCAACTCGCCGACGGTGTTCACTTGGGCCCGGCGCAGGCAGTTGCGGGGGCGCTCCGAGAGGTCGAGGTCCTCGATGGGCAGGTCGAGGTCGGGCGACCCGCTGCCCAGCACGCCGACCTCGCCCAGCTCCAGCGAGCGGGGCGCGTCGCTCATGTCGGCCACCAGGGAGACCAGCGAGCGGAGGGTGCCGCCGGCCGAGGCCAGCGCCTCGCGGGGCGAGATCGACCCGTCGGTCTCGATGTCGAGGGTGAGGCGGTCATAGTTGGTCGCCTGCTCCACCCGGGTCGGCTCGACGTTGAACGCCACCCGCCGCACGGGCGAGAAGATGGAGTCCACCGGGATGACCCCGATCACCGACGACTTCTTGTTGCGCTCGGCCGACACGTAGCCCCGGCCCCGCTCCACCGTCACGTCGATCGCCAGCCTGCCCTTGGCGGTGAGGCCGGCGATGTGGAGGTCGGGGTTGAGGATCTCCACGTCGTTGTGGGGCTGGATGTCGCGGGCGGTGACGTCGGCCGGGCCCCGCACGTCGAGGCGGAGGGTGACGGGCTCGTCGGACTCCACCCGCAGCACCAGGTCCTTGAGGTTGAGGATGATGTCGGTGACGTCCTCCTTCACCCCCGCGATGGTGGTGAACTCGTGGAGCACGTCGTCGAAGCGGATCTGGGTGACGGCCGCACCGGGGATCGACGACAGCAGCGTGCGGCGCAGGGAGTTGCCGAGGGTGTGGCCGAACCCGGGCTCGAGGGGCGAGATGACGAACCGCTGGCGGTTGTCCTCGGTGGTGTCGAGAGGCTCGACGGTGGGGCGCTGGATGATGAGCATGGCGTGTCCTGGGGGAGTTTGGGGCCCGAGGCCCGGGTGACCTACTTGGAGTAGAGCTCGACGATGAGCGACTCGCGCACGGGCACGTCGATGTGCTCGCGCAGCGGGAGGTCGCGCACCGTTACCGACGTGCGGTCGGGGCCCGCTTCCAGCCAGGGGACGATGGCCCGGTCGATGGTGTCGAGGTTGTGGCGGAGCACGATCATCGACCGCGACTTCTCCCGCACCTCCACCACGTCGCCCTTGCGCACCTGGTAGCTGGGGATGGTGACGCGCTTGCCGTTGACGTTGATGTGCCCGTGGCGCACCCATTGGCGGGACTGGGAGCGGCTGGAGCCCCAGCCCGCCCGGTACACGACGTTGTCGAGCCGCAGCTCGAGCATGCGCAGGAGGTTCTCGCCGGTGATGCCACCCCGCCGGTTGGCCTCCTCGTACATGTTGCGGAACTGCTTCTCCAGCACGCCGTAGATGCGGCGGGCCTTCTGCTTCTCCCGCAGCTGGAGCAGGTACTCCGACTCGCGCACCCGCCCCCGGCCGTGCTCGCCGGGCGGGTAGGGGCGCCGCTCGATGGGGCACTTCATCGAGTCGCACTTGGCGCCCTTGAGGAACAGCTTCATCTTCTCCCGGCGGCACAACCGGCAGACCGGGCCGGTGTAGCGGGCCATCAGACCCTCCGCCGCTTGGGCGGGCGGCAGCCGTTGTGCGGGATGGGGGTGAGGTCCTTGATCCCGGCCACCTCGATGCCGGCGGTGGTGAGCGAGCGGATGGCGGTCTCCCGCCCCGAGCCCGGGCCCTTCACCAGCACCTCGACGCGCCGCACGCCATGCTCCATCGCCCGCCGGGCGCACGCCTCGGCGGCCAACTGGGCGGCGAAGGGGGTGGACTTCCGGGAGCCCTTGAAGCCGACGTTGCCGGCCGACGCCCACGCCAGCACGTTCCCCTCGGGATCGGTGATGGAGATGATCGTGTTGTTGAACGAGCTCTTGATGTGCGCCACCCCGTAGGCGACGTTCTTCCGTTCCTTGCGGCGCGGTCGCCGCCCTCCGGGCTTCGGCTTAGCCACTCCAACTCCAGTCGATGAGATGCTGACGTCGGCCGTGGCCGCTCTGGTTGCGAGGCGAGACCATCAGTGCTTCCTGACCTTCTTCTTCCCGGCGACGGTCTTCTTGGGGCCCTTGCGGGTGCGGGCGTTGGTGTGGGTGCGCTGGCCCCGCACCGGGAGGCCGCGGCGGTGGCGGATGCCCTGGTAGCACTGGATCTCGATCTTGCGCTTGATGTCCTGGGCGACGTCGCGCCGCAGGTCACCCTCGACCTTGAGGTTCTGGTCGATGAAGCCCCGCAGGCGGGCGACCTCCTCGTCGGTGAGATCGCGCACCCGGGTGGAGGGATCGATCTCCGTGCCCTGGCACACCTGGGCGGCCGTGGTGCGGCCGATGCCGTAGATGTAGGTGAGAGAGATCTCCAGCCGCTTCTCGCGGGGTATGTCGACGCCGGCGATGCGGGCCATCGATCAGCCCTGCCGCTGCTTGTGCCGGGGGTTGACGCAGATGACCATCACCACGCCGTGACGGCGGATCACCTTGCACTTCTCACAGATCTTCTTGACACTGGGTCGTACCTTCATTCCCTGTCCCTGCGGTCGTCGGGCCCGCTACTTGTACCGGTAGGTGATGCGGCCTCGGCTGAGGTCGTAAGGCGTGAGCTCCACCTGCACCCGATCGCCGGGCAGGATGCGGATGTAGTGCATGCGCATCTTGCCGGAGATGTGGGCCAGGACCTTGTGCTTGTTCTCCAACTCCACGCGGAACATGGCGTTGGGGAGTGACTCGACGACCGTCCCCTCCATGACGATCGTGTCTTCCTTGGGCTTCGGCAGGTGAACCTCCAACTGGCGGACTGCGAGCCTCCGGCCGCGCGCATCGGCGCGCCGAGAGGACGCGGAGTTGGCCAGTATACCCCAGGGAAGATGGCTGCTACTGCCCCGACGATGAGGGCGGACTAGCCGGCGGCCACCGCGACCTTCGGGCCACGCAGCTCGCGGGGCACGCCGGCCAGAAGGCGCTCGATCTCGGGCCCGGAGACGGTCTCGGCCACGAGCAGGCGGTTGGCCAGGGCGTCGAGCGCGCTCCGGTGCCGGCGCAGCACCCGCGCCACCTGGTCCTGGCTCTCGCCCAGCAGGCGGCGGACCTCGCTGTCGACGGCGCCGACGACCTCGGCCCCGGTCAGCACGGGCTGCTGCCCGGTGGAGGCCAGCGGGTCGGGGGCCACGCTGACGGGGCCCACCCGCTCGCTCATGCCGTAGTCGGTGACCATCTTGTGGGCGATCCGGGTGGCGCGGCGCAGGTCGTCCTCCGCCCCCGTGGTCGGCTCGCCGAAGACCAGCTCCTCGGCCGCCCTCCCTCCCAGCAGCACGGCGAGCTGGCGGGCCAGATCGGAGTGGCTGAACAGCACCCGGTCCTCGGTCGGCATCGAGATGGTGTACCCGTGCGACCGGCCCCGGCTGACGATCGAGACCTTGTGCACGGCGTGGTCGTTGCCCAGCGCCCACGAGGCCAAGACGTGACCGCTCTCGTGGTAGGCGACCACCCGCTTCTCGCCCTCGGAGATCACCCGGCTGCGCCGCTGCGGCCCGGCCATCACCCGGTCGACGGCCTCCTCCAGCTCGGCCATGCTCACCAGGCCGCGCCGCCGCCGCCCGGTCAGGAGGGCGGCCTCGTTCATCACGTTGGCCAGGTCGGCGCCGGTGAAGCCGATCGTCGCCCGGGCCACCGCCCTCAGGTCGGCATCGGGGTCCAGCGGCTTGTTGCGGGCGTGCACGGCGAGGATCGCCTGCCGGCCGTCGAGGTCGGGGGCGTCGACCACCAGGCGGCGATCGAAGCGCCCGGGCCGCAGCAGGGCGGGGTCGAGCACGTCGGGCCGGTTGGTGGCGCCCACCACCAGCACGCCCGCCTCCGAGTCGAAGCCGTCCATCTCCAGCAGGAGCTGGTTGAGCGTGCTCTCCCGCTCCTCCTGCCCGCCGACGGAAAGGCTGGCCCGGGCCCGGCCGATGGCGTCGAGCTCGTCCAGGAAGACGATCGAGGGCGCCGCCTGGCGGGCCTGCTCGAACACCTCGTGGACACGAGCGGCGCCCACCCCGACGTAGACCTCGACCAGGTTGGCCGCCGACACCACCTGGTAGGGCACCCCTGCCTCGCCGGCCAGGGCCTTGGTCAAAAGCGTCTTGCCCGTGCCGGGAGGCCCGACCAGGAGGATGCCCTTGGGCAGCTTGGCCCCGAGCGAGCGGAACCGCTCGGGGTCGAGGAGGTACTCCTTGACCTCGACGAGCTCCTCCACCACGTCGTCCAGCCCGGCCACGTCGCCGAACCGCACGTCGGACAGCTCGGTGCGGGGCGTGGCCATCTTCACCGCCGGGTGGTGGGACCCGCCCTGAGTGGCCCGAGCGCCGCGACCCTCCGGCGTGGCCCGGGCACCGCCGGCCCCCGCGCCGGCGCGGTCGGAATGGCGTGGGTCGTGGCGCCGGCCGGCGCGCCGGTGCGACCGCCACCGGCGCCGCCCGGCTGCGGGGGCCCGCCGCTCCGCCACCTCGGGCAGGAGGATCTCGCCGGACGACGCCGCCATCGGGGCGGTCAGGTCCTCCAGCGTGCTCGTCGGCGGCACGTGGAGGGGGCGGGTGTCGTCGTCGC
Organism: Acidimicrobiales bacterium; assembly: GCA_035540235.1. GTDB lineage: Bacteria > Actinomycetota > Acidimicrobiia > Acidimicrobiales > AC-14 > JBFMCT01. The sequence continues at coordinate 6,297 of DATLGZ010000371.1, forward strand.
GCACCCGGACGGGGCTCAGGCGCGGCGGCCGCCGGGGTCCGGCGTAAGCCCACCCGGCCAGGGCGGTGGCCAGGATGGCCAGGGTGGAGAGGACGAACAAGGCGGGAACGGGCAGCTCGGCGATGGGCGGCATGGCGTGGCGATCTCCGGGCGAGGGCGGGAGGCGGGAAGCCGTCAGCCCCTGGTTTGGCCGACAGCGCACCCCTACCCCGGGGAGTGGCCTGGTACTCGCGAGGCGGCGAGCTCCGGCGACCAGTTCAGTTCAGTCGAGGACGGTGAGGACCTCGGGCCCGTCGTCGGTGACGGCGATGGTGTGCTCGAAGTGGGCCGACAGGCTCCCGTCGGCGGTGACCACAGTCCAGCCGTCGTCGTACATGGCGGTCTCGGGCCCGCCCAGGTTGACCATGGGCTCCACGGCGAGGACGTGGCCCACCTTGAGCTTGATGCCCCGCCCGGGCTGGCCGTAGTTGGGCACCTTGGGCTCCTCGTGGAGAGCGGTGCCGATGCCGTGCCCCACGTACTCCCGCACGACCGAGTAGCCGGCGCCCTCGGCCACCGTCTGCACGGCGTGGCCGATGTCGGAGACCCGGCTCCCGTCGCGGACCCACTTGATCCCCGCCTCCAAGCTCTCGCGGGTAGCCTGCATGAGCCGCTTGGCCTCCTCGTCCACCTCGCCGATCGGGAAGGTGCGGGCCGCGTCGGCGTGGTAACCCTCGATGATCGCTCCGCAGTCGACCGAGAGGATGTCGCCCTCCTTGAGGCGGTAGGAGCCGGGGATCCCGTGGACGATCACGTCGTTGGGCGACGTGCAGATCACCCCCGGAAAGCCGTGGTAGTTGAGGAAGTTCGACCGTGCGCCGCGCCGCTCGAGCACCTGGCGGGCCAGGACGTCGAGGTCGTGAGTGGTCATCCCGGGCCGGGCCGCCTGCTCGCACGTCTCGAGCATCTCGGCCACCACCCGGCCCGCCCGCCGCATCTTCGCCACCTCTTCCTTGTTCTTGCGCACGGTTAGAACGTACCTCTATTCCGGTCGCAACCGGCCCTCGATGCCCCGCAGCAGCCGGGCCGTAACCGTGTCGGCGTCGCCGGTGCCGTCGATCGACGCCAGCTTGTCCTGGGCGAGGTAGTAGGCGACGAGCGGCTCGGTGCGCTCGGCGTAGAGGTCGAGCCGGCGCTTGATGGCGGCCTCGGTGTCGTCCTCTCGCTGCACCACCCGCCCGCCGCAGACGTCGCACGTCCAGTCGTCCTTCGGAGGGGTGTCGAGGCTGTAGGGGGCGCCGCAGATCATGCAGACCCGGCGGCTGGCGATGCGCCGCAGCACGATCTCGGTGGGCACCTCCAGCTCGATCACGAGGTCGACCAGGTCGGAGCCCATCTCCTCGTCGAGGGCCTGGGCCTGCTCGGCGTTGCGGGGGAAGCCGTCGAGCACGAACCCGTGGCGCGTGTCGTCCTCGGCCAGGCGCACCTCCACCACGCCGATCACCACGTCGTCCGGCACCAGCTCGCCGGCGTCCATGTACTTCTTGGCCCGGATACCGGCCTCGGTGCCGAGCTCGACGGCGTGGCGGAAGATGTCGCCGGTGGAGATGCGCGGGATCCCGTAGGTCCGCGCCAGCCTCTCCGCCTGGGTGCCCTTCCCTGCTCCCTGCTTGCCGAGGATCACGAGCCTCGGACCTGCCATTGCCGCGCCTTTCGGTCAGTGGCGAGCCGCTACGTGAGGAAACCCTCGTAGTTGCGCATCATGAGCTGGCTGTCGATCTGCTTCATGGTCTCCAGCGCGACGCCCACCGCGATCAGGATCGTCGTGCCGCCGAAGGGAAAGCTGGTGACGCCGTAGACCGCCAGGGCGATCTGGGGCAGCAGGGCGACCGAGGCAAGGAACAGCGACCCCGGAAGGGTGATGCGGTTGAGGATGGTGGCGAGGTAGCGCTCGGTGGGCGGGCCGGGCCGGATGCCCGGGATGAACCCGCCCTGCTTGCGGATGATGTCGGCCTGCTGCTGGGGGTTGAAGGTGATGGCGGTGTAGAAGTACGTGAAGAACACGATCAGCAAGCCATAGATCGTGATGTAGAACACGTTGTCGGGCTGCACCAGGTTGCGGTTGATGAAGTCGACCACGGCGCGCCACTGCACGACGTTGGAGAGCAGCACCGGGAAGTACAGCACCGAGCTGGCGAAGATGATCGGGATGACGCCGGCCTGGTTGACCTTCAGAGGTATGTAGGTGCTCTGGCCGCCGTACATCCGCCGGCCCACGACCCGCTTGGCGAACTGGACGGGGATGCGCCGCTGGCCCTGCTCCACGAACACGATGGCCATGATCATCAGCAGGCCGACGACGATGACCAGCGAGAAGACCACGTTGCCGCCCTCGGCCCGTACGCCCCCCACCTGGTACGGCAGGCGGCTGACCACGTTGGCGAAGATGAGGATCGACATGCCGTTGCCGATCCCCCGCTGGGTGATCAGCTCGCCCATCCACATCACCACCGCGGTGCCGGCGGTGATGGTCAGCACGATCAGGGCCACATGGGGCACGTCGAAGTTGGTGACGAGCCGGAGGTTGGTGGAGCCGCCGTCGCCCAGCAGGCCGTTGTTGAACTGGTAGGTGATGCCGGTGGCCTGCAGGATGGCGAGGCCTATCGTCATGTAACGGGTCCACTGGGTGATCTTGCGCTGGCCGATGGCGCCCTGGTTCCGCCACTGCTCGATGCGGGGGATGACCACCGCCAGCAGCTGCATGATGATCGAGCTGGTGATGTAGGGCATGATCCCGAGGGCGAACACCGCCATCTGGGTCAGCGCACCGCCCGAGAACAGGTTGAGGAAGCCCAGGACGCCGCCCCGCTCGGCCTGGCGCTGGAGGTCCTGCACGGCGGCGAAGTCGATGCCGGGGACCGTGATGTTCGACCCGAGCCGGTACAGGCCGATGATCATCAGGGTGAACAAGATCTTGTTCCGGAGGTCCGGGATCTTGAACATGTTCTTCATGCTTCCGAACATGGCGGCTCGTCCTAGCGGTTGGTCAGGGCGCTGCCCCGTGAGGGCGGGCGGCCGTGCTTGTAGGGCGACGGCAACACGTCCACGCTACCGCCCGCCGCCGTGATCGCGGCCTCGGCCGACTTCGAGAAGGCGTGGGCCGACACCCGCACCGCCCGCGTCAGCTCGCCCCGCCCCAGCACCTTCACCAGGCCGTGTTTCTGCACGAGCCCGTGGGCACGGAGGGAGTCGGGGGTGATCTCGGAGCCCTCGAAGCGCTCCAGGGTGTCGAGGTTGACCACCGCGTACTCCACCCGGAAGGGGTTGGTGAACCCCTTCAGCTTGGGCACGCGGCGAGTGAGGGGCATCTGCCCACCCTCGAACCCCGGCTTGACCCGGTTGCGGGCCCCCTGGCCCTTGGTGCCCCGACCGGCGGTCTTGCCGCCCTTGCCTCCCGTGCCCCGGCCGACCCGGCGGCGGCCGGCGTTGGACCCGGGGGCGGGCTTGAGCTCGTGGACCTTCACCCTTCTCCTCCTTCCTCGACCCTGACCAGGTGGGTGACCTGGGCCACCATCCCCCTGATCTCGGGCCGATCGGGCAGGACGCGCCGCTTGCCGATACGCCCCAGGCCCAGCGCCCTCAGCGTGCCGCGGTGCTTGGGCTTCGAGCCGATGGCGGAGCGGACCTGCACGACGGTGATCTCGCCCGACGGGGCCATCACGCCACCTCGACGGGGGTGTGAGGGCCGCGCTTGGTCTCCTTGTAGGCCCGCAGCAGCCCGCTGGGGGTGACCTCCTCGGGCGACTTGCCGCGGGCGGCCGCCACCTCGTCGGGCCGCTTGAGGGCCTGGAGGCCGGCGATGGTGGCGTGGGCGACGTTGATGGCGTTGGACGACTTGAGCGACTTGGCCAGGATGTCGTGGATGCCCGCCGCCTCCAGGATGGCCCGGGCCGCGCCGCCGGCGATGACACCCGTGCCGGGGGCGGCCGGCTTGAGCAGGACCCGGCCTGCCCCGCGGGCGCCGAGCACGGGGTGGGTGATGGTGGAGCCGGCCAGGGGGACGTCGAAGAGGTTCTTGCGGGCCTCCTCGATGCCCTTCTGGATGGCGGCCGGCACCTCCTTGGCCTTGCCGTAGCCCAGGCCGACCCGGCCCGCGCCGTCGCCCACCACCACCAGCGCGGTGAACGAGAACCGCCGGCCGCCCTTGACGACCTTGGCGACCCGGTTGATGTCGATCACTCGTTCTTCGTACTGGTTCTCTGCCATGCGCTTCCTTCCCGGGCGGCTGCCTCAGTGGGCGCCCCCGCGGCGTCAGAACTCCAAGCCCGCCTCTCGGGCGGCGTCGGCCACGGCCGCGACCCGGCCGTGGTACAGGTTGCCGCCCCGGTCGAACACGACCTTGGTCACGCCGGCGGCCCTGGCTCGCTCGCCCACCAGCTGGCCCACCCTGGCCGCCGCCGCCTTGTTGCCGGTGGGCCCGCCGCTGCGCAGGTCGGCCTCGACCGTGCTGGCGGCGGCGAGGGTGCGGCCCGCCACGTCGTCGATGACCTGGGCGGTGATGTGCTTGTTGGAACGGAAGACCGCCAGCCGCGGCCGTTGCGCGGTTCCCCGGACCAGCTTGCGCACCCGCCGGTGCCGGCGCGTCCGCGCCTGCTGCTTCTGCTTCGTGGAAAACGTCATGCGGTCCCTCCACCCAATGAGGCGGTCACCTCGGAGGTGGCCATGGCGACCACAACCGTGACCAGAACGGGGGTCGTCACTTGGCCGCCTTCCCGGCCTTGCGGCGCACGACCTCGCCGGCGTAGCGGACGCCCTTGCCCTTGTAGGGCTCGGGCTTGCGCAGCTTGCGGATGTTGGCCGCCACCTGGCCGACCGCCTCCTTGTCGTTGCCCCGCACGGTGATGCGAGTGGGGGCGGGAACCTCGAAGGTGATCCCCTCGGGCGCCTCCATCCGCACCGGGTGGCTGAAGCCGAGGGCCAGCTCGATCGTGCTCGGCCCCTGGGCCGTGGCCCGGTAGCCGACGCCCACGATCTCCAGGTCCTTCTGGAAGCCCTGGGTGACGCCCACGACCATGTTGCTGACCAGCGTGCGGGTGAGCCCGTGCAGGGCGCGGTGCTGGCGCTCGTCGTCGGGCCGCTCGACCACCAGCACGTCGCCGTCCTGGCGCACGGTGATGTCGGGCGGCAGGACGCGCTCCAGCGAGCCGCGCGGGCCCTTGACCGCGACTCGGCGGCCGTCGAGGGTGACATCGACGCCCGAGGGTACGGGGATGGGGGCTCGGCCGATTCGGGACATGTCGCTACCTCACCACACGTAACAGAGGATCTCGCCGCCGACGCGGCGCTCCCGGGCCTCTCGGTCGGTCATCAGGCCCTGGCTGGTGGACAGCACCGCCACGCCCAGGCCGCCCAGCACCCGGGGGAGGCGGTCGGCCTTGGTGTAGACCCGCAGGCCCGGCTTGGACACCCGCCGGATGCCGGTGATCGTCGGCACCCGTTCGGTGCTGTACTTCAGGTCGATCTCGAGCGTGCGCCCGGGGCGGCCCGGATGCTCGCTCACCCTGAAGTCGACGACGTACCCCTCCCGGCGGAGGATGGCGGCGAGCGCCTCCTTCAGCTTGGAGGAGGGCATGCGTACCGTCTCCTGGGCCGCCACGCTCCCGTTGCGGATACGGGTGAGCATGTCGGCGATCGGGTCGGTCATCGTCATAGTGCCGCTCCTCCTCTCACCAGCTCGACTTCGTGACGCCCGGCACCTCGCCGGCGTGGGTCATCTCCCGCAGGCAGATCCGGCACAGCCCGAAGGCCCGCAGCACCGCCCGCGAGCGCCCGCACTTGCGGCAGCGCGTGTAGGCCCGCACCTTGAAACGGGGCTTGCGGGCCTGCTTGATCATCAGGGACTTCTTGGCCATTTAGGTGGAGCCCTCCCGACGGAAGGGGAAGCCGAAGGCGTCGAGCAGAGCCCGGCCGCCGGCGTCGTCCTGCGCCGTCGTCACGATGGTGATGTCCATTCCGCGGACGGTGTCGATCTTGTCGTAGTCGATCTCGGGGAAGATGAGCTGCTCGTTCACGCCGAACGTGTAGTTGCCGCGGCCGTCGAAGGCGTTGGCGGGGAGCCCCCGGAAGTCCCGGATGCGGGGGATCGTGACGCTGATGAGGCGGTCGAGGAACTCCCACATGCGGTCGCCCCGGAGGGTGACCTTGGCGCCGATGGCGTTGCCCTCCCGCAGCTTGAAGGCGGCGATGGAGCGGCGAGCCCGGGTGACCAGCGGCTTCTGGCCCGTGATCAGGGTGAGGTCGTTGACCGCGCCCTCGAGGAGCGACGCCTGCTGGGTGGCCTTGCCCACGCCCATGTTGACCACGATCTTCTCGAGCCGGGGAACCTGCATGACGTTGGCCAGGCCCCGCTGGTCCTTGATCCGAGCTTGCAGCTCGTCGCGGTAGCGGAGCTTGAGCCGGGGCGGCTCGCGGGGGGCCAGCGGCTCGTTGGAGGGCGCCCCGTCCCGCTGCTTCCTCTTCTGGTCCTTGGCAGTCGTGGCCATCAGTTCGATCCTCCGCCGATCACAGCTCTCCCTTGCACTTCTTGCAGATGCGGATCTTCTCTCTGCCCGAGATCCGGTAGCCGATGCGGGTCGGACCGCAGCTGCCGCACACGATGGCCACGTTGGAGGCCGGCAGCGGCATGTCCTTGTCGATGATGCCGGCCTGCATGGTGGCCCGCAGGGCACGCTGGTGCTTCTTGGCCACGTTCACGCCCTCGACGATCACCCGGTCCTCCTTGGGGAGCACGCGCATGATGTCGCCCTCGTCGCCCCGGTCCTTCCCGGTGAGGACCCTGACCCGGTCACCCTTCTTGAGCTTCATCACAACACCTCCGGCGCCAGCGACACGATGCGCATGAACTTCTTGTCCCGCAGCTCCCGACCCACGGGGCCGAAGATGCGGGTGCCCCGGGGCTGGAGCGCGTCGTTGATGAGGACGGCAGCGTTCTCGTCGAAGCGGATGTAGGAGCCGTCGGGGCGCCGGTTCTCCTTCTTGGTGCGCACGACGACGCACTTGACCACGTCGCCCTTCTTCACCGCCGCCCCCGGGATGGCGTCCTTGACGGTGCCGACGATGATGTCGCCGATCGAGGCGTAGCGGCGCTTCGAGCCCCCCAGCACCTTGATGCAGAGGACCTCCTTGGCCCCCGAGTTGTCTGCCACCCGGAGCCGCGTCTCCTGCTGGATCACTGTGCCGTCCTGTCGTTTGTGGAGCTCACTTCGCCCTCTCCAGGATCTGCACGACGCGCCACCGCTTGAGCTTCGACATGGGGCGCGTCTCCATGAGGCGGACCCGGTCGCCCAACTTGGCGTCGTTGGCCTCGTCGTGGGCGTGGAACCGCTTCGTGCGCTGGACCGTCTTGTCGTAGCGGGGGTGACGCACCCGCTCGATCACGGCCACCACCGCGGTCTTGTCGCCGGCGGTGGAGACCACCACCCCCTCCCGGACCTTGCGGCGGTTGGGGCGGGGCGTCGATGCGGCCGGCGAGGAGGCGGACTGGTCAGCCACGACGGCTCCCTTCGTGTTCGGCCGCCTCGGCGGCGGCTATCTCCCGCTCCCTCAGCAGACCGTTGATGCGGGCCACCTCCCTGCGGAGCTGTCCCAGGCGGGCGTAGTTGTCGAGCTGGCCGGTGACGTGCTGGAACCGCAGGTTGAACAGCTCGTGCTTGCTCTCGACCAGGCGGGTCTGCAGCTCGTCGTCGTCCATGTCTCGCAGCTCGGAAGGCTTGGGCATCAGATCTCCTCCGACCGCACGACGACCTTGGCCTTGATGGGCAGCTTCTGGATGGCCCGCTCGAGGGCCTCCCGGGCCAGCGCCTCGTTGACGCCCGCCAGCTCGAACATGATCCGCCCGGGCTTCACCACCGCCACCCAGTGCTCGGGGTTGCCCTTGCCCGACCCCATGCGGGTCTCGGCCGGCTTCTGAGTGACGGGCTTGTCGGGGAAAACGTTGATGAAGACCTTTCCCCCACGCTTGATGTGGCGGGTCATGGCGATACGGGCGGCCTCGATCTGGCGGGCCGTGATCCACCCCGGCTCCAGGGCCTGGATGCCGTAGTCGCCGTAGTTGATGGTGGTGCCGCCCTTGGCCGTGCCGGTCATCCGGCCACGGTGCTGCTTGCGGTGCTTGACCCGTCGGGGCATCAACATGGCATGGACCTCACTCGTCCCCGCTGCGGAAGTGCGGGGTCTCGTGGTGCTGGCGCGTGCGCCGCTCGATCTCCTCCTCCTCGGCGAGGAGGCGCTCCAGCTCGGGGTCGGCCTCCTTCACCACCGGGCCGGTGTCGACGGGGAGCTCGCCGTCGGGCGGGACGGGCACGCCTTCCTCGCCCTCGGGACGGCGGCGGCCGCCGCCGGCGGAGATGATGCGCCGGGGCCGGGCCGGGCCGGACGTCTCGCCCACCGCCATGCCCGCCTCCCGGGAGATCTTGTCCTCCATCGACGTGCGGTAGGGGAGGATGTCGCCCTTGTAGATCCACACCTTCACGCCGATGCGCCCGAAGGTGGTGCGGGCCTCGCGGAACCCGTAGTCGATGTCGGAGCGGAGGGTGTGCAAGGGCACCCGCCCCTCGCGGTACCACTCGCTGCGGGCCATCTCCGAGCCGCCCAGGCGTCCCGAGCACTGGACGCGGATGCCCTGGGCCCCCGCCTTCTGGGCGGTCTGCACGGCCCGCTTCATCGCCCGCCGGAAGCTGACCCGCCCGGCCAGCTGGTCGGCCACGCCCTGAGCGATGAGGGCGGCATCCAGCTCGGGCTGGCGGATCTCCTGGATGTTGAGCTGGATCTTGACGTTGCCGGTCAGCTTGGCCAGGTCGGCGCGGAGGCGATCGGCCTCGGCGCCCCGGCGGCCGATGACGATGCCGGGTCGGGCGGTGTGGACGTCGACCCGGAGGCGGTCACGCGTGCGCTCCACCTCGATGCGGCTGATGGCGGCGTGAGGCAGCTGGCGCATCAGGTAGTCGCGGATCTTCCAGTCCTCGATGAGGTAGTCGGTGTAATCACGGTCGCTGAACCAGCGCGACTTCCAGTCGGTGGTGACACCGAGCCGGAACCCGTAGGGGTTGACCTTCTGACCCATTGCGCTACTCGGCCCTCTCGTCGTCGTTGCTCGTGGCGTCGTCGGTGGTCTCGGTGGCCCCCGCGGTGTCGGCGTCGGCGGGAGCGGCGTCGGCGGGAGCGGCGACCTCGGTCTCCGGTTCGGGTGCGGCGACCGGGTCGATCTCCGGCTCCAACTCGGGTGCGGCGGTGGCGCCTACCGGCGCCGCCTCCTGGTCCTGGTCGCGGCGGCGGCTCGCCTGCACCCGGCGCTCGCGCTCGGGTGACGGCCCGCTGCGGCTCACCCGCCGGCGCCGGTCGGCCGCGCCCGGGACCCGGGCTGCTCGCCGCTTCCGCAACTCGGTCTCGGGCAGGCGGCTGACGACCACCGTCACGTGGCAGGTGCGCTTGCGGATTCGGGTCGCCCGACCCCTCGCTCGGGGACGCCAGCGCTTGAGCGTGGGCCCCTCGTCGGCGTAGCACGCCGACACGAACAGCTCCTCGGCCGGCACCTCGCCGTTGTGCTCGGCGTTGGCGATGGCCGAGCGCAGCACCTTGCCGACCACCGCGGCGGCGTCGCGCTCGCAGAACTGCAGGGTCTCCTGGGCCCGCTCGGCGTCCTGGCCGCGGATGAGGTCGAGCACCTCCCGGACCTTGTAGGCCGACACCCGCACGTAGCGGGCGACCGCCCGCGCCGACGTGCCCCCCGGCTCCACCGCCCGGGCCGGGCCGGTGGGGCTGGTGCGCAGGACAGGCTGCTCGTTGAGCTTGGGACCGGTCATGGCTACCTCCGGCCCGACCGTTCCTGGCCGGCGTGGAAGCGGAAGGTGCGGGTCAGAGCGAACTCGCCCAGCTTGTGGCCCACCATGGCCTCGGTGATGTAGACGGGCACGTGCTTGCGCCCGTCGTGGACGGCGATTGTGTGGCCGACCATGTCGGGGATGATCGTGGACCGCCGGGACCACGTCTTGATCACCCGCTTCTCGCCGCGGGAGTTGAGGTCGTCGACCTTCCTGAGCAGGTGGTCGTCGACGAACGGCCCCTTCTTGACACTTCTGCTCATCGGGTGGCCACCTCCGGTGGCTGCCCCGATGACCGGAAGGCGCATGACATGGCGCTGTGCTCCTCCGCTGCGCTTCGGTGCTCGATTGTCCTGCTCATCGGCGGGCTCCACGGGTACGGCGCCGCCGCACGATCAGGCGCTGGGACGGCTTGTTCTTCTTGCGGGTGCGACCCTCGGGCTTGCCCCAGGGCGACACGGGATGGCGGCCCCCGGACGACTTGCCCTCGCCGCCGCCCAGGGGGTGGTCGACAGGGTTCATGGCCACGCCCCGGGTCTGGGGGCGGACCCCCCGCCACCGGTTCCGGCCTGCCTTGCCCAGGGAGGTGAGCTCGGCCTCCGGGTTGCCGACCTCGCCCACGGTGCCCCGGCAGTCGATGGGTACCCGGCGCATCTCGGTGCTGGGCAGGCGGAGGGTGGCGAAGTCGCCCTCCTTGGCCACCAGCTGGATGGCGGACCCTGCGCCCCGGCCCATCTTGCCGCCGCCGCCCGGCTTCAGCTCCACGTTGTGCACGGTGGTGCCGACGGGGATGTACCGCAACGGCAGGGCGTTGCCCGGCCGGATCTCGGCCTTCTGGCCGCTCTGCAGGACGTCGCCCACCTTCACCCGGGCCGGGGCGAGGATGTAGCGCTTCTCGCCGTCGACGTAGTGGAGCAGGGCGATGCGGGCGTTGCGGTTGGGGTCGTACTCGATGGCTGCGACCTTGGCCGGGATGTCGTCCTTGGTGCGCTTGAAGTCGATGATGCGGTACTGCTGCTTGTGGCCGCCGCCGCGGTGGCGGGCGGTCTTGCGGCCGTAGCTGTTGCGGCCGCCCGACTTGGGCAGGGGGGCCAGCAGCGACTTCTCGGGAGTGGTCTTGGTGATCTCCGAGAAGTCCGACACCGTCTGGAACCGGCGGCCGGCACTCGTCGGCTTGCGCTTGCGAAGGGGCATGTCTGCTACCGCCTCACGTCTCGAACAGGTCGATCCGGTTGCCGGCCGACAGGGTGACGATGGCCCGCTTGGTGTCGGGGCGCTTGCCGAAGGTGGGGAGGCGCCGGTTGCGCTTGCGCTTCCCCTTGCGGTTGAGGGTGTTCACCTTGGTGACCCGAACGTTGAAGATCTGCTCCACCGCGTCGCGGATCTGGATCTTGGTGGCGTCGGAACGGACGATGAAGGTGTACACGTTGTCATCGAGCAGGGCGTAGGACTTCTCGCTCACGACCGGCCGCAGGACGACGTCGCGCGGATCGCTCACGGGCGCTCCTCACTGGCCACGGGCGCGTCCCAGTCGCGCTCACCGGCGGTCGGGGCGGTGTCGCCGGCAGGGCCGGCGGGGCCGCCGCTGGCGTCGTCGGTCGTGACCCCGGGCAGGGTGGACCGGGTGAAGACCACCCAGTCGCTGCACAGCACGTCGTAGGCGTTGAGCTCGGAGTCGAGCAGCAGCTCGACGTCGGGCAGGTTGCGGAACGACTTGGCCGCCGCCTCCGCCTCACGATCGAGCACGACGAGCACCTTGCCCTGGCCCACCAGCTCCAGGGCTCGCAGGGCGTCCAGGGCGTCCTTGGTCTTGGGGGCGTCGAAGGCCCACCGGTCGACCACGGCCACCCGGCCCGACGCGGCCCGGTCGGAGAGGGCGGAGTGGAGGGCGAGCTGCACCATCTTCTTCGGGGTGCGCTGGCGGTAGGACCGGGGCTTGGGCCCGAGGGCCACGCCCCCGCCCCGCCAGTGGGGCGCTCGGGTGGAGCCCTGGCGGGCTCGGCCCGACCCCTTCTGCCGCCACGGCTTGCGCCCGCCGCCTCGGACCTCGGCCCGGGTCTTGGTGCTCTGGGTGCCCTGGCGGGCCGCCGCCAGCTGGGCCGTCACGACCTGGTGCATGACCGCCACGTTGGGCTTCACGCCGAAGATGGCGTCGTCGAGGCGGATGGTGCCGACGACCGAGCCGGTGGCGGAGCGGACCTGCACGGTGGGCATCAGACCGCCCCCTGCCCGTTCTTGACCGCGTTGCGGATGAGGACGAGGCCGCCGCGGGGACCGGGCACGGCGCCCTTGAGGAGGATGAGGTCGCGGTCGGGGTCGGCCTCCACCACCTCCAGGTTGAGGACGGTCACCTTCTGGTGGCCCATGCGCCCCGCCATGCGGGTGCCCTTGAACACCCGGGCCGGGGTGGCGCACGCCCCGATGGCTCCCGGCGCCCGGTGGACCTTGTGGGCGCCGTGGGCCGCCCCCAGCCCGCCGAAGTTGTGGCGCTTCATGACCCCGCTGAAACCCTTGCCCCGGCTGACGGCGGTGACGTCGACCCGCTCGCCCGCGGTCATGATGTCGGCCTTGATCTCCTGGCCCACGGTGTAGGCGCCGGCGTCGTCGACGCGCAGCTCCACCAGGCGCTTGCCCGGCTCCACGTTGGCCTTGGCGTAGTGACCCAGCTCGGGCTTGCTGAGCCGCGAGGGCTTCACCGAGCCGAACGTGACCTGGACGGCGCTGTACCCGTCGTGTTCGGGCGTCTTCACCTGCACGACCCGGCACGGCGAGACGCGCACCAACGTGACCGGGACGGCCCGGTTCTGGTCGTCCCAGACCTGGGTCATGCCGACCTTCTCGCCGACGATCGCTTTCGTTGCCATAGCTGTGCCTGAACGCTCTTCTGCTCTCGAGTCGTTTCGAACTGGGGTAGTCACGCGGACGCTCCGCACAGGTAGGGCCTGGCGGAGCGCAACAGGTTGTGCCTCGGGGTACCGCATCGGCGACAAACCCAACGGCGACCGAGGACGTCGACATGACGGTGGAGCGTCAGCTCCCTGGGACCGAACGAGTATAGCGGGCCGTCCGGAAAGCGCCCGCCGGCACCTACCCTCGGTACCGTGCACCTCGAGTGGGGACGGCCCGGGCTGCGAGAGGCCGGGCGCCAGGCCGACGTGGTGGTCGTGGTCGACGTGCTGTCGTTCACCACTGCGGTGGCGGTCGCCACCGAGCGGGGGGTGGTCGTCCACCCCATGCGGCCCGGCGAGCCCTACGCCCCCGCTATCGCCCGCCGCCTGGGGGCCCACCTGGCCGGCAAGCGGGGCGCGGCGGTCTCCCTGTCGCCCCTCACCCTGGCGCGGCTGCCAGCCGGCGAACGGGTCGTCCTGGCCAGCCCCCACGGCGCCACGCTGGCGCTGGAGGCGGCCGCCACGGGTGCGACGGTGGTGGCAGCCAGCCTCCGCAACGCCGCCGCGGTGGGGGCGTGGCTGCAAGGAAGGCCGCGGCGGGTGGTGGTCATCGCCGCCGGGGAGTCCTGGCGCGACGGCCCGCCCCGGACCGCGGTGGAGGACCTCCTGGGGGCGGGGGCGGTGCTCAGCCACCTCCCCCCGTCCACGCTGTCGGCCGAGGCTCGGGTGGCGGCCGACGCCTTCCGGGCCAGCCGGCAGGAGCTGGAGGCGATCCTGCGGGGCTGCACGTCGGGTCGGGAGCTGGCCGCCCAGGGCTTCGTGGACGACGTGTCGTGCGCGGCCGAGCTCGACGCCTCGCCGGTGGTGCCCGTGCTGGTGGAGGGGGCGTTCAGACCTTGGTGACCTTGTCGCCCACGGGCACCCCGCCGCTGAGCTTGAAGGCGTAGGCCTCCTTCATGTCGTCCTTGCCGCTGTAGGTGTAGACGAGGAGGCGGGCGCCGTCGGTGCGAAGCCGCACCAACCCGAACGCGGACCGGCTGAAGGCGAAGAAGCTCCGCCGCCGCTTGGTCTGGTCGGGGCCGCCGACGAAGTCGGGATGGGGGGTGACGTAGCCCTCCACCTTGAAGAAGGCAGCCAGCTCGGTGACGAAGATCAACGGGTCGTCGACTCCCGGGCGAGAGCACCGGCCGAGGGCGGCCATGAGGTTGGCCCGGGGGTGCATGTACTCCTTGCGCTCGTGCTCGTCGCCGGCGGAGACGATCGACACGATCGGCGAGACCCGCGACAGGAACTCCGAGGAGTAGTCGGCCGAGCCGTGATGGGGCACCTTGAGGATCTCGGCGGTGAGGTCTATGCGTCCCTCGTCGTGCGCTTCGACGAGGGCGTGCTCGGCCTCCTCGTTGAGGTCGCCGGCGAACAGGAACCGCATCCCGCCGAAGGTCACGTGCAGGATCACCGAGTGGCCGTTGATGGTGTGCGACGCCGAGAAGGCGCCGAACCGGGCCGGTCCCGGCTGGCGGCCCACACGGGCCGGGGGCTGGCGGAGGAAGGCCAGTCCCGCCACCCCGTCGGCGTCGGTCACGATGGGCCCCAGCACCTTCACCTCCACGCCACCGTCGCGGAGGAAGTCGAAGGCATCGTGGTCGCCCTCGGCCAGCCTCCGGAGCTCGATCGGACCCCGGGCGCGGAACGCCTCCAGCGCCTTCCGCCACGCCCGGAACGGGGTGTTCATCTGCGAAGGAGGCACGGCCAGGAGGTCGTCGACCAGGTCGACGACGACCGGCGACCCGTCCACCTGCCGGGTCGGGCCCAGCATCTCGAGCTCCTTGACCGAGCCCGGCCGCTTGACCAGCCCGTTGTGGAACACCCGCTGGGGACGGAGGAACAGGCGCTTGCTGTGGTTGCTGTGCGTCTCCGACTTGTGGATCTCGACCAGGCCGGAGAAGTGGTCGGCGTCGCCGTGGCTGACCACGATGCAGTCGACCACTCGGGAGGCGGCGGCCGACGAGCCCCGGAAGCGAGCGGCGAGGTAGCGGGCGAACAACCGGTTCTCGCCCCCGTCGACGAGCACCGTCTTGCCGTCGGGGGTCTCGAGCAGGGCGGCGTCGCCCTGCTGGACGTCGACGACATCGACCTTGAGCACCTTGGGAGCGGCCGGGCCGACGGGCAGGAGGGTCTTGGCCGTGGGCTTGCGGATGAAGCCGGTACGGAACCCGGGGGTGAAGCTGCCGTTGTCGGGCACGAGCATGGGCACCTTCACCGTGGCCCGCTGGGGCGTGCGCTCCACCACCTCCACGTCGTCCCCCCACGCCAGGGTGGTCAGGAAGCGACCGCTGCCGTCGAACACGTTGGCCAGGTCGACGCCGACCCGGTGAAGCTCGCCCGCCATCGCCGCCGCCCCGCCCGCCCGCCTACGGCCCTGGCCAGAAACGTTCGCCCGCCCGTCCACGACCTCGCCCGCGAGGCATCAGAGCTGGAGGAACGACGGCGGGGGTGGCTCGATGCCCTGGGGCGGTGGCCCGATGAACACGTGCCCGTCGTCGACGCCCACCGGGAAGGCGGTGGCGTCTACCGGCGAGGGGCCGTCGAGGCGCTCGCCGGTCGAGATGCGGAACATGCTCCCGTGCCAGGGGCAGACGACCACGTCGTCCTTCTGGTACCCCTCGTTGAGAGGCCCGCCGGCGTGCGGGCACCGCGACCACAGCGCGAACAGCTCGTCGTCGACCCGGAACAGGGCGATCGGGTAGCCGTGCGCCTGCACCGCCAGCGGCTCCCGGTCGGTCACGTCCGATTCCTCCGCCACGTACACCCAGTCGTCGGCCACGAACGGCGAGCCTACGCCCCGTTCCCGCTCAACGCCCGAGCGCTGCTCCCCGCCCCTGCCGGACGCCCGCCGCGTCGCGCTGCCGAACTGTTGCGTCTCGGCCACCGAAACGGTGGTCGAGCGCCAACACTTCCCCCACTCCGACCCGGAGGGTCAGGCCTGCTGGATCTTGATCTCGATGTCGACGCCGGCCGGCAGGTCGAGGCGCTGGAGCGAGTCGACCGTCTTGGGGGTCGGCTCGAGGATGTCGAGCAGGCGCTTATGGATCCGCATCTCGAAGTGCTCGCGGGAGTCCTTGTCCTTGTGCGGGCTGCGGATGACGGTCCAGCGGTGCGTCTCCGTAGGCAGCGGGACCGGGCCCCGCACCTTGGCCTGGGTGCGCACGACCGTCTCCACGATCTTCTTGGTGGACTGATCGACGATCTCGTGGTCGTACGCCTTGAGCCGGATGCGGATCTTCTGTGCCACCGGGCTACTTCAGGATCTTCGTGACGCGGCCGGCGCCGACGGTGCGACCGCCCTCGCGGATGGCGAAGCGGAGGCCCTCGTCCATGGCGATGGGCTGGATGAGCTCGACGGTCATGGTGGTGTTGTCGCCGGGCATGATCATCTCGGTGCCCTCGGGCAGCACGATCTGGCCGGTGACGTCGGTGGTGCGGAAGTAGAACTGCGGCCGGTAGTTGTTGAAGAACGGGGTGTGGCGGCCGCCCTCCTCCTTCTTCAGCACGTAGACCTGGGCTTCGAAGTTGGTGTGGGGCGTGATCGAGCCGGGCTTGCACACCACCTGGCCCCGCTCCACGTCCTCCTTCTTGGTGCCCCGGAGCAGCACGCCGATGTTGTCGCCCGCCTGGCCCTGGTCGAGCAGCTTCTTGAACATCTCGACGCCGGTGCAGACGGTGGTCTGGTTGGGCCGGAGGCCGACGATCTCCACCTGGTCGCCCACCTTGACGATGCCCTGCTCGACCTTGCCGGTGACGACGGTGCCCCGGCCGGTGATCGAGAACACGTCCTCGATGGGCATGAGGAACGGCTTGTCGATGTCGCGCTGGGGCTCGGGGATGTAGCTGTCGACCGCCTGCATCAGCTCGACGATCTTCGGCGTCCACTCGGCGTCGCCTTCGAGGGCCTTGAGGGCCGACACCCGCACGATGGGCGTGTCGTCGCCGGGGTACTCGTTCTCGGTGAGCAGGTCGCGGACCTCGAGCTCGACCAGGTCGAGCAGCTCCTCGTCGTCCATCATGTCGGCCTTGTTGAGGGCGACGACGATGTAGGGCACGCCCACCTGGCGGGCGAGCAGCACGTGCTCGCGCGTCTGGGGCATGGGCCCGTCGGGGGCGGACACGACCAGGATGGCGCCGTCGACCTGGGCGGCGCCGGTGATCATGTTCTTGATGTAGTCGGCGTGGCCCGGCATGTCCACGTGGGCGTAGTGCCGGTTGTCGGTCTCGTACTCGACGTGGGCGATCTGGATGGTGATGCCCCGGGCCTTCTCCTCGGGCGCCTTGTCGATCTGGTCGAAGGCGGTGAAGGCCACGTTGGGGTTCTGATCGTGCAGGACCTTGGTGATGGCGGCCGTGAGCGTCGTCTTGCCATGGTCGATGTGGCCCATGGTGCCGACGTTGAGGTGGGTCTTCGAACGCTCGAACTTCTGCTTGGCCATGGAAGGTTCCCCTGCTCCTCGTTCCTGTCGTCCCCGCCCCTACTCCCCGCGGACCCGGGCCACGATCTCGCGAGAGATGGACTCGGGGACTTCCTGGTAGGAGTGGAACTGCATGGTGTAGGTCGCGCGCCCTTGGGTGCGCGACCGTAGGTCGGTAGCGTAGCCGAACATCTGCGCCAGCGGTACCTGGGCCCGCACCACCTGGCTCGACCCCCGCTGCTCCATGCCCTCCACCCGGCCCCGCCGGCTAGAGAGGTCGCCGATCACGTCGCCCATGTAGTCGTCGGGAGTGACCACCTCCACGGCCATGATCGGCTCGAGCAGCAGCGGCTTGGCCTGGCGGGCCGCCTTCTTGAAGGCCAGCGAGCCGGCGATGCGGAAGGCCATCTCCGACGAGTCGACGTCGTGGTACGACCCGTGGACCAGGGTGGCCCGCATGTCGACCATCTGGTAGCCGGCCAGCACGCCGCTGGCCATGGCCTCCTGCATCCCGGCGTCGACGGCGGGGATGTACTCCCTCGGGATGATCCCGCCCACGATCTTGTCTACGAACTCGTAGCCGCCGCCGGGGCCGGTGGGCTCGAGGTCGACCACCACGTGGCCGTACTGGCCCCGGCCACCCGACTGGCGGACGTAGCGCTCCTCCACGCCCCGCACGGCGTGGGAGATCGTCTCCCGGTAGGCCACCTGGGGCTTGCCCACGTGGGCGTCGACCTTGAACTCCCGCAGCATGCGGTCGACCAGCACCTCGAGGTGCAGCTCCCCCATGCCGGCGATGATGGTCTGGCCCGTCTCTTCGTCGGTGTGGCGCTGGAAGGTGGGGTCCTCGTCGGACAGGCGCATGAGGGCGTCGGCCAGCTTCTCCTGGTCGGCCTTCGTCTTGGGCTCGATGGCCACGTGGATGACCGGCTCGGGGAACTCGAGCGACTCGAGGACGATGGGCGTGTCGGGATCGCACAGGGTGTCGCCCGTGGAGGTCTGCTTGAGGCCGACGGCGGCCACGATGTCGCCGGTGAAGACGGCGTCCTTGTCCTCGCGGTGGTTGGCGTGCATCTGCAGGATGCGCCCCACCCGCTCCTTGCGGTCGCGGGTTGAGTTGAGCACGGCCTGGCCCTTCTTGAGGGTGCCGGAGTAGACGCGGAAGTAGGTGAGCTTGCCCACGTGGGGGTCGCTCATGATCTTGAAGGCCAGGGCGGAGAAGGGGGCCCGGTCGTCGGCCGGCCGCTCCAGCTCCTCGATGCCCTTGACGTCCATCCCCTTGACGGGGGGGAGGTCGAGGGGGCTGGGGAGGAAGTCGACGATGGCGTCGAGCAGGGGCTGCACGCCCTTGTTGCGGAAGGCGGAGCCGACCAGCACGGGCACGATCTCGTTGGCGATGGTGGCAGCCCTGATCGACCGGCGCAGGTCGTCGGCGGTGATGGGCTGCTCCTCGATGTACTTCTCCATGAGGGAGTCGTCGTGGTGGGAGAGCACGTCCACGAGGTTGTGCTGCCACTGCTCGGCCGCCTCGGCGAGGTCGGCAGGCACGTCTCCGACGTGCCACTGTTCACCTTTGCCTTGGTCGCCCTTGCCGGTGGCGTCGTCCCACACCAGGGCCTTCATGTTGATGAGGTCGACCATGCCCTTGAAGTGGCCCTCGGCCCCGATGGGGATCTGGAGGACGGCGGGCACCGCGTCGAGGCGGTCGCGGATCTGGTCTACCGCCCGGAAGAAGTCGGCCCCGATGCGGTCGAACTTGTTGATGAAGCAGATCCGGGGCACCCGGTACTTGTTGGCCTGGCGCCACACCGTCTCGGTCTGGGGCTCCACGCCCGCCACCGCGTCGAACACCGCCACCGCACCGTCGAGCACTCGCAGGGACCGCTCCACCTCGACGGTGAAGTCGACGTGCCCGGGGGTGTCGATGATGTTGATCCAGCTGTCCTTCCACCGGCAGGTGGTGGCAGCCGAGGTGATGGTGATCCCCCGCTCCTGCTCCTGGACCATCCAGTCCATGACGGCGCCGCCCTCGTGGACCTCGCCCATCTTGTAGGTCTTGCCGGTGTAGTAGAGGATGCGCTCCGTCGTGGTGGTCTTGCCCGCGTCGATATGGGCCATGATCCCGATGTTGCGGGTGCGGGCCAGCGGGAACTCTCGGATGACGGGGGGCTCAGCCATTGGTCGTGCTCTCTCATGACGATGGCCGGGCGACGTGCGCCCGGCCATCAAGACGTGTACGGGGTATTACCAGCGGTAGTGCGCGAACGCTCGGTTGGACTCGGCCATCTTGTGCATGTCCTCACGGCGCTTCACGGCCGTGCCGGTGGCGTTCATGGCGTCCATGAGCTCGCCGGCCAGGCGCTCGGCCATGCTGCGCTCGCGGCGCTGGCGCGAGTAGCCGACCAGCCAGCGGATGGCGAGGGTGGTGGCCCGGCGGGGACGGACCTCGACCGGGACCTGGTAGGTGGCGCCGCCGACCCGGCGGCTCTTGACCTCGACCTGGGGCTTGACGTTCTCGACCGCCCGCTTGAGGGCGGCGAGGGGCTCCTGGCCGCTCTTCTCGTTCACGATCTCGAGGGCGCGGTAGACGGTGCGCTCGGCCAGCGAGCGCTTGCCCCGCTGCATGATCTTGTTGACGACCTGGGTCACCAGCACCGACCGGTAGATGGGGTCGGGCATGAGGTCGCGACGCGGCGGCGGGCCCTTTCTGGGCATGAGTCCTAGCCTTCCCTCTTCGCGCCGTAGCGGCTGCGGGCCTGCTTGCGGTCGCGGACGCCGGAGGCGTCGAGCACACCGCGGATGATCTTGTAGCGGACCCCGGGCAGGTCCTTCACCCGGCCGCCACGCACGAGCACGATGGAGTGCTCCTGGAGGTTGTGGCCGACGCCGGGGATGTAGGCGGTGACCTCCTGGCCGGTGGTGAGCCGCACCCGGGCGACCTTGCGCAGGGCGGAGTTGGGCTTCTTGGGGGTGTGGGTGTAGACGCGCGTGCAGACGCCGCGCCGCTGAGGGGCGCCTCGGAGGGCGGGAGTCTTGGTCTTGGTGACCTTGGACTCGCGGCCTTTGCGGACGAGTTGAGCGATCGTGGGCATACGGGGCTTCCATTCTAGCTGGTCTCGGAGACCTCCTCGCCGGTCGGCCCCCGACCGGCTAGGCGGCGCAGCTCGGCCAGGGCGGCGAGGTCCTTCGGACGACCGGCCGCCGCCTTGGAGTCGATGATGTCGGCGAGGGACGCCACTGCCACCTCGACACCGGCCACCCGCACCTTCGTGGCACGAGCGGCGAGAGGCTCGAAGCCTCCCGGCCCGTCGATGACCAGGAGCACGTCGAGGCGCCCACCCACGGTGCTGAAGTACCACGCCAGCTCCTGCAGAAGCGACGCCGGCTCGTCCAGGTCCAGGACGGCTGCCTCCGGCGGCGCACCGCCCGGACCCGGCCCGGGGCCCTCCCGGCCCGCGAAGATCCGGGCGTCCAGGGCGCGGAGGGCGGCGGCGAGCCGGCGGAGGTTGCCGTCGCCGCGGTCCGGGACGACGTCGGCGTCGAAGGTCGCCCCCGAGTAACCGTGAACGATGGCGGCGATGCCGCCGACCAGGACGTAGCGGACGTCGTGATCGGCGAGGGTGCGTAGGATGAGAGCCGGATCGAACTGCCGGACCTCGGTCGTCCACTCCGTCGCCATCAGGCGCCGGACGACTGCCGCACCTCAGGGGTCAGGAGCGAGAGTCGCTTCAGCTCCTCCAGGCGAGCGTCGAGGCCGGTGAGGGACAGAGGCGCGTCCGTGGGTGCCGGCGGCGAGAGGCGCAGCCGCAGCTCGAGCCCGCAGGCGTGGACGAGCCGCAGCAGGAGCGCCAGCGTGGGCTCCATGCGCCCCATCTCGATGCGGGCGACGGTGGAGGGCGATACGCCGGCGCGCGACGCCAGCTCCCGCTGGGAGAGCCGGGCCTGGCCCCGGGCCTCGCGGCACAGCGCCCACGCTGGCGACATGATGCAATCGTATTGCCAATATCGTTGCTTGCAGTCGTATATGCCAGCAGCCGCCCGCCCGGGAATCCCGGCGGTAGGTCGTCGGCGACTGCTGGAGCGTCAAGGGGTTGCAAGGACCAGCGGGTCAGCGCAGGGCCAGGGCAGCCACCCGCGACCCCAGGCAATAGCCCTGCTGCAGGCCGAGCTGGATCCCGCACATGAAGTGGATGCCGCCGTAGAGCCGCGACATGGCCGCCTCGTTGGCCGCCTGGTTGAACGACCCGAACGACCGGGGGGCCAGGCCCCGGGAGTCGTGGGTGTGGTCGGTGAACGACCGCCCGCCGAAGAGCGACGTGAGCACGACGGCGGCGGCCGCCGACTGGGTGGAGTGGCCGGAGGGGTACTCGGGGAACGGCGGCGTGACGAGCAGCGGCGACCACGCCGGGTCGAAGACCTGGCGGATGTAGGTGACGGGGCGCAGCAGGCAGTGGCGGTACTTGGCCCACCAGCAGGCGATGAAGGCGTCGGCCACGGCGATGCCCAGCCGGGCGTAGGCCTCGGCGGCGGTGGCGAGGGAGGCGCCGTCGGCCCGCATGATCTGGCTGAGGATGGAGACCGAGTGGCCCGGCGGCGTGGAGGTCAGCCCCGGGTCGTCGGACCAGAAGAGGGCGATGGCCCGCTGCTCGGCGGTGAGGTTCGCTCCGATGGTTCGCACCTGGTGCGACTCCATCCACAACTGGGTGCCCTCCGCCGTGGAGAAGGGCGGGGGGCACCCAGTTGTGGAT
>DATLGZ010000372.1:0-2536 GCA_035540235.1 Acidimicrobiales bacterium
GGCAACGGGGGCGGGGCCACCACCAAGGAAGGGTGGCTGGAGGAGAACGAGGCGCTGGTGAGCGCCTACAGCCGCGACCTGGTGGCGGCTCTCAACACCATCAACATGGGCGAGCGCACCGCCACCGTGGCGTCGTGCAACCAGGTGAGCGACACCGCCCGGGAGGTGCGCCAGGAGGCCCTGCCTGCGCCCAACGCCGAGGTCAACACCCACCTCACCAAGGCCGTCGATCTCGGCATCCAGGCGGCCGAGAGCTGCCTGGCCGGCGCCCGCGAGACGCAGGCCCACGCCATCGAGGAGGCCCAGCGCCTGTTCGCCGACGCCCGCAAGGCCATGGACGACGCCGAGGCGGCCATCGACGACTGGGTGTAGCCCCATAGCGGCCAGCACGCTGAGACACCGGCCCGCCACCCTGCGATACTGGCCGCCGTTCCAGCGCGCGTCGGAGGCAGCCCGTGGGTGACGGCGGATCCCGGAGAAGGTTGGCGGCGGCCGCCGGCGCAGCCGCCGCCGCCCTGGCCGCCGCCGCCCCCGCCTCGGCGGCCACCACGCTGCGGGTGGAGGCCGGCTACGGCGGCGCCTACGTGCCCGGCCAGCCCCTGCCCGTGCGGGTGCGGGTGGCGGCCGACCGGCTGCTGGCCGGCAACCTGGAGGTGTCCACCGGCGGCCCGTCCACGTCGGTGGCCATCGAGGTGCCGGGCGGCTCGGAGAAGGAGTTCCTCGTGCTGGTGTCGACCAGCACGGTGGGCGACACCCTGACGGTGACGGCGCGCCTTCCCGGCGAGGGCGACGGGGCCGGTCGGGCCACCGCCGGCGTCTCCCCCCTCGCCGACGCCGAAGTGGTGGGGCTGCTCCCGGGGGCGCTGGCCGGCCGGCCCCTGCCCGGGGCCACCACCCTCGCCGTCGACGCGGGGACGGCCCGCTTCGTGGCCCTGGGCCCGGCCGAGCTGGAGGGGGCCCCCGCCAGCCTGCAGGCCCTGCGCACGATCGGGGTGGGGGCCGACGAGCTGGCCCGCCAGGCCCCGTCGGTGCGGGCCGGGCTGCTGCGCTGGGTCGAGACGGGCGGGCGGCTGCTGGTCGACGCCGGCCCCGGGGACGGGGCGGTGGCCGGCCTCCCCGACGGATGGCAGCCGGGCCCCGGCGGGCGGGCCCGGGCCGGCGGCGGCGAGGTCCGCCTCACCGCAGGGGCCATGGCCGCCGGCCGGTGGGCGGGGCTGGTCGAGCCCACCGCCCGCCCTACCCAGGACGTACGGCGTGTGGGGGGGCCGCCGCTGGGCGACGCCCTGGCCCGCGACGCCGGCTTCCGCGTCCCCGAGCTCTCGTGGCTGGTCGCCTTCCTCGCCGTCTATGTCGTGGTGGTGGGCCCCGGCCTCTACGCCCTGCTCCGCCGCCGCCAGCGCCCCGAGCTGGCGTGGGCCGCCATCCCCGTCGTGGCGGTGGTGTTCGCGGGCACGGCCTGGGCCGGCGGGCGAGGCCTGCGCACCGACACCGAGTCGGTCCACGGCACGGTGCTGGCCACCGGCGCCCACGGCGCCACCGCCGCCACCTGGCTCGGCTTCTCCTCCCGCGGCGGCGGCTCGGTCGACCTGACGTACCCCGACGGCTGGGTGGCGGCCACCGCCGAGCGCGACGTCACCCAGGGTTCGCCGCTGCGGGGCGTGCGGGTCACGGCCTCCGGCACTCGGGCCACCCTTCCCCTCGACGCCGGCCAGTTCGGCCTGGTGTCGGCGCGGGGCCCGGCCGGCGAGCCCGGCCCGCTGGCCGTCACCGCCCGGTCGGAGTCGGACGGGCGGGCCGCCGGCACCATCCGCAACGACACCGGCATGGCCCTCCACGACGTCGGCGTCCTCCTGGGCCAGGGGGCGGTCAGCGTGGGCCGCCTCGACCCGGGCGAGGAGAAGTCCTGGACCGTCGAGGCCGGCCGCTGGCAGGGCGGCCCGCCCCCCGAGCTCCAGCTGTGGGGGCCCGACCGCTTCGGCCCGGGCGGGGAGACTTCGTTCACCAACATCGCCCTGCTGGAGGCAGGCCGGCGGGCCGGGGTGGTGAGCTTCGACAACGGCGACGCCGTGGGGGTGGGGTGGACCGACGCCTACCGGCCCCCGGTGCGGGCCAGCGGCCGCACCGCCCGCCCCGACGGCAGGACGCTGGTGGTGGGCACCTCGCCGGTCAGCCCGGCCGGTCCCCGCCACCCCGACGTGTCGATCCGGCGGGAGACGGTGCGGGCCACGGGCGGGCTGGCGTCGCTGTTCCGCTTCTCGTTCTCGCCCGCCGACCGGCCCGTCGAAGCGAGCCGGCTCCGCCTGAGCAGCTCCTTCTTCCCCCTCGAGGTCTGGACCGGCGACGGCTGGGCGGCGGTGGAGTGCTCCGACCCCCGGTGCCAGGCGGGGGCCGCCGCCGGCTTCGCCCAGCCCGCCTGCCCGCCCGGGGTCCCGTGCCCCATCCCCGTCCGCCCGGCGCCCAACGGCCCGCCCATCGGGCCCGGCGGCCCGGTGGGCGGGCCGTTGGGCGCCGGGCGGACGGGGATGGGGCACGGGAC
>DATLGZ010000373.1:0-3415 GCA_035540235.1 Acidimicrobiales bacterium
TCCCCATGGTGGCCCCCGCCCCGCCGGATGGTCTAACCCGCGCGCGCTTGCCGCTTCGACGGCGGATTGTCGGTGGACGACGGCAAGCGCCTGTTCTGCCTCGGGGGCTGCGCCCCCGGCGCCCGGCTGCGCCGTGCTCCCCCATCGCCGCCCGGCTCGCTGGCGCTCGCTCGGTCGGAGGCGCTTGCCGCCCGGACATCAGATTGTCGGTGCAGGACGGCAAGCGCCTGTTCTGCCTCGGGGGCTGCGCCCCCGGCGCACGGCTGCGCCGTGCTCCCCCATCGCCGCCCGGCTCGCTGGCGCTCGCTCGGTCGGAGGCGCTTGCCGCTCGACGGCGATTGTCGGTGGACGACGGCAAGCGCCTGTTCTGCCTCGGGGGCTGCGCCCCCGGCGCACGGCTGCGCCGTGCTCCCCCATCCCGCCCGGCTCGCTGGCGCTCGCTCGGTCGGAGGCGCCTGCCGCTCGACGGCGGATTGTCGGTGCAGGACGGCAAGCGCCTAGGCTCATCAACCGTCTTTGATATGGAGGGGGCTCCTTGCACGGACCTGACATGACGCGCCGGCGGTTCCTGGGTGTGGCCGCGGCGGGGGCGGCCGGGATCGTCCTCGCCGGCTGCGGTGACGACGACGGCGGGTCGGCGTCGCCCGCCACCGGCTCGGGCACCGGGGCCGTCGACTTCGGGGGGCGGACCATCACCACCGCCGTCTACACCCGCAACCACGCCTCCTCGCCGCTGTACTGGCAGCGGTTCGCCCCACCTGGGCTGCGGGTGGAGCCCAAGATCGTCGCCAGCGCGGGGGACGTGAGCCGAGGCCTGGCCACCGGCGAGCTCGACTTCGGGCTCATGGGCTACTTCAACACCCTCATCGACGCCTCGGCCGGCAACCTCCAGGCCAAGGTGATCGGCATGTGCTCTCGGCAGGGGGCGGGCCTCATCGCCCGCGCCGACGCCGGCATCCGCACGGTGGCCGACCTCCGGGGCAAGCGGGTGGGCGTCCCGCCGCCGGGGGTGCAGACCCTGCTGCTCACCGCCGCCCTCGACCGGGTCGGCATGCGGCTCGACCGCGAGGTCACCTCGATCCCCCTCGGGTTCGCCGACCACGTGAACGCGCTGGAGCGGGGCGACGTGGACGCCTACGTGGGCACCGAGCCCAACTGCACCCAGAGCGTGGTGTCGGGACGGGGCGTGCGGGTGGCCGGCATCTACGACACGCCGGCGGGTGACATCAACACGTTCATGTGGGCCGCCCCCAAGAACCTGGGCGACGCCGACCTCCTGCGGGCGGTTTCGAGGATGCAGCGCGACGCGGCCGAGCTGCTCACGCCGGGAGGGCGGAACGACCCGGCCGAGTGGCGGAAGCTCCTCGTCGAGCAGTTCGAGTACAGCGAGGAGATCTACCGGGGGGCGCTCGAGAACGTGGGCGCCGAGTGGCGGTTCGACGAGCGGCGGCGCAGCCAGTTCGAGGGGGCGGGTGACCTCATGGTCGCCCAGGGCATCCTCTCCTCGAAGCCCCGCATCGACGACCTCCTCCTCCTGGACCACCAGCCGGCGAGCTGAGATGGCCGTGCAGGCCGGCGGCGACACCGGGCTCGACGTGGCCGCCGACCTCCCGCCCGCCAGCACCCACGCCCGCCGCCAGCCCTTCACCGGGTGGCGGCGGGTGGCGCTGGGCCTCGTCCTGCCCGCCCTGCTGGTCACGGTGTGGTCGGTGGCCGCTGCCACCGGCCTGCTCTCCACCCGCCTCCTGCCCGCCCCCGCCGACATCGTCACCAGCGCCCGCGACTTCGTCTTCGCCGAGCGGCGGGCGGTGCTGCCCGGGGTGGTGCCCTTCCGGGGGGCAGCGGCCGAGCACGTCACCGCCAGCCTCGGCCGATGGGGCGTGGCCTACGCCATCGCGGTGGCGGTGGGCCTCCCGCTGGGCATGGGGCTCGGGCTGTCGCGCTGGGTGTCGGCCACCGTCGACCCCCTGTTCCAGGCCCTGCGGTCGATCCCGATCACGGCGTGGCTGCCCATAGCCCTGATCTGGTTCGGGATCGGGGAGGGGGCGGCCCGCTACCTGGTGTTCGTGGGGGCGGTGTCGCCGATAGTCATCGCCACCGCCGACGCCACTGCCCGGGTGCCCCGCCAGCTGGTCGACACCGCCCGCATGCTGGGCACGCCCCGGCGCCACCTGGCCCGCCGGGTCTACCTGCCCGCCGCCCTGCCCGGCATCGTCACCGGCCTCCGCCTCGGCCTCACCCTGGGCTGGACGAGCCTCATCGTCGGCGAGCTGACGGGGGCCAACCGGGGCCTGGGGGCGATGATGGTCGCCGCCCGGGAGGTCGGCCGCCTCGACCAGATCATCGTGGGCATGGTCGCCTTCGCCCTCATCGGCTTCGCCGCCGACTTCCTGCTCCGGTCGGCGGCTCGCCCGTTCGTGCGCTGGGCCGACGGGTGAGCGGCCCCGCCCTGTGCGCGTCCCGGCTCGGGAAGCGTTACGGCCCCCTGGAGGTGTTCGCCGGAGTCGACCTCCGGGTGGAGCTGGGGGAGGTGGTGGCCGTGCTCGGGCCCAGCGGGTGCGGCAAGTCGACGCTGCTCCGGGTGCTGGCCGGGCTGGAGCCGCCCGACGCCGGCGAGGTCACCGAGACCGGTGAGCCGGTACGGGGCCCCTCGCCCGAGCGGCCCATGGTGGTGCAGGGGGCGACCCTGTTCCCCTGGCTCGACCTCCGCGCCAACCTCGAGTGGGGGCCCCGGGCCCTGGGCCGCCGGGACGCGGCGGCAGTGACCGACCGGCTGCTGGCTGCCACCGGCCTGGCCGGCTCCGACCACCTCCTGCCCCGCGAGCTGTCGGGGGGCATGCGCCAGCGGGCCGCCATCGCCCAGGTCGTGGCCAACGAGCCGCCGGTGCTCCTGCTCGACGAGCCTTTCGGCGCGCTCGACGCCCAGACCCGCCTGCGCATGCAGGAGTGGCTGATCGGCTTCCTGGCGGAGCGGAGGACGGCCACGGTGCTGGTGACCCACGACGTGGACGAGGCCCTCCTCCTCGGCCACCGCCTCGTCCGCCTGTCGCACCGGCCGGCCCGGGTGGTGGAGGAGCTGGAGGTCGACCTGCCCCCCCACCGCAGCCGGGCCACCCTGTCCGACCATCGCTTCGTCGCCCTCAAGGCCCGGGTGCTGGAGCAGGTGCTCGACGCGTGACGTGGGACGGGTACGTCGCCGCCTACCACGACGCCAACCCGGGGATCACCGAGGACGTGCTGGCCGCCGCCTACGACGAGGCGGGCGGCACGCCTTACGACTGGCTGCTCGAGGCCCTGCCTCCCCCCGCTCATGGGCCGGACGCCGTGCCCCTCCTGGTCGACCTGGCGTGCGGGAGCGGGGCGGTGCTGCGGCGGCTGGCGGCCGGGCGGGCGGCGTCCGGGAGAGTGGTGGGGG
>DATLGZ010000374.1:0-2529 GCA_035540235.1 Acidimicrobiales bacterium
CCCGCCACCCGTAGCCGGGCGGGCGCGCTGGTGGCGGTGGTGGTGGCGGTGGCGGCGGTGGCGGGCGTGGCCGCCCTGATCGCCACCGGTGGCGGCGACGGCGGCGGCATCGACGTCGACCGCACCCGGCTCACCGCGCCCACGCTGGAGCGGGCGGAGGTCGACCTGGAGCTGTCGCCCACCGCCGGCCGGCCTGGCACCCGCGTCACCGCCCAGGGGACGGGCTTCCAGCCCGGGGAGCGGGTCGAGATACGCTTCTTCACCGACCTCGTGGCCCGGGTGCGCACCGACGGCCGGGGCGCCTTCTCGGGGGCGACGTTCACCGTGCCCGACACCCCGTTCCGCCGCCCCACCGAGGTGCTGGCCACCGGCGAGCAGAGCCTGCGCACCGCCACCACCAACTTCACGGTCCAGTAGCGGGCGGGGGCCGGGTGTCGAGCCACCGGCGCAGGCCGGCGGCGTTGGAGTGGATGCCGTTGAGGATCTCCACCCGTTCGTGGCTGGCGCCGAAGCGGGCGGCCAGGGCGGCCTCGACGTCCTCACCGCTCCGCCACGCCCGCTCGGCCACGCTGGCCCAGTCCCGCAGGGCGTCGGCCGCCTCGACCAAGGCGTCGGCCGGGGGGTCGGGAACCACGCCGAAGTGGGCCAGGGCCAGGGCCGACGGCCGCCGCTCGTCGAAGCGGCGCAGCGACGACAGGGCCAGGTCGAGGTCGAAGTCGGGAGGGGGCGTGGCCGGCCGCAGCACGCCCACGTCGGGCAGCTTCACGCCCACCGCGTCGCCCACGAACAGCAGGCCGCTGCCCTCGTCGTGCAGGGCGAGGTGGTGCTTGGCGTGGCCGGGCGAGTGGACGGCGGTCAGCGTGCCCACCGTGTCGCCGTCGTCGAGGGCGACGATGCGGTGGGCTTCGGTGGCCCGCAGCCGGCCGTAGAGGGAGTCGAGGAGGTCGCCGTACACCCGGCCGGCAGAGTCGACCAGGCGGGCGGGGTCGGCCAGGTGGCGGGCCCCCAGGGGGTGGACGTACACCGTGGCGTCCGGGAAGGCGGCGGCCACGTCGCCCACCCCGCCGGCGTGGTCGAGGTGGATGTGGGTGACGACCACGCCGGCCAGTCCGTCGGGGGTGACCCCGTGCTCCGCCAGGGCGGCGAGCAGGGCCGGTGCCGACGACTGGCTGCCCGTCTCCACCAGGATGGGGGGCGGCCCCTCCACCAGGTAGCCGGCGGTCACCCGCTCCCACCCGCCCAGCAGGGTGTCGATCTGGAGGACGCCGGGGGCGATGCGGGTGAGCATCAGCCCCGCAGGCCGGGTAGGACCTGGGCGGCGAACTCCTCGATGCGGGGCCGGCCCTCTGACGGCCAGCTCGCCACCAGCACCGAGAAGCCGGCTGCCACCTTCTCCTCCACGTCCCGGCGGACCTCGTCCCACGGCTCCGACAGCGACAGGCTGGTGGAGCGACGGATGGTGGCCGGGTCTCGGCCCGCCTCCTCGGCCAGCCGGTCGAGCAGCTTGGACTTCCTCGCCAGCTCGGCCACCGAGCCGAAGCCGTGCCACACGTCGGCCTGGCGCGCCGCCAGGGGGAGCAGCCGCCGCTCGCCCCCGCCCCCGATCCACAACGGCGGGTACGGCCGCTGCACGGGGAGGGGCCGGTACGTGGCGCCCTCGAGCCGGTAGTGGCGGCCGTGGTAGCTGACGTTCGTCCCCGTCATGAGGCCGGTGATCACGTCGACCGCCTCCTCGAGCCGGCCCAGGCGCGGGCCGGGCGGCGGGAAGTCGATGCCTAGCTCGCGGTGCTCCCGCTCGAACCACGCCGCGCCCAGGCCCAGCTCGAGGCGGCCGGCGGAGATGTGGTCGACGGTCACGGCCTCGGCGGCCAGCACCGACGGGTGGCGGTAGGTGACGCCGGTGACCAGCGCCCCCAGGCGGATGCGGGCGGTGACGGCGCTGAGGCCGGCCAGGAGCGTCCAGGCCTCGAAGCAGGGGCCCTCGGGCGGGCCGTAGAGCACCTTGAAGTGGTCGAACACCCAGGCCGCGCCGAAGCCGGCGTCCTCGGCGAAGCGGACCCGGCTCACCAGCTCGTCCCAAGTCTGCTGGTGCTGGGAGATGTCTACGTCGATCCGGGGCATCCGGTCGAGGCTAACGGTGGGAGGCCGATGGGTAGGACGGGTGTCGATGGCCGCCACCGCCGCCCCGCTGGTGCCGACGCCGCCGACGCTGCCGGCGCTGCGGGCCGCCGCCGCCGGCTGCCGGGCCTGCCCCCTGTGGGAGCGGGGGACGCAGACGGTGTTCGGGGAAGGGGCGGAGGCAGCCCGGCTGATGCTGGTGGGAGAGCAGCCGGGGGACCGCGAGGACGTCGAGGGCCGGCCCTTCGTGGGCCCGGCCGGCCGGGTTCTCGACGACGCCTTGGTGGCGGCCGGCATCGAGCGGGCCGACGTCTACCTCACCAACGCGGTGAAGCACTTCAAGTGGCAGGCACGGGGCAAGCGCCGCATCCACCAGCGCCCGGCCGGCCCCGAGATCGGCGCCTGCCGCCC
>DATLGZ010000375.1:0-9578 GCA_035540235.1 Acidimicrobiales bacterium
GTCTCCCTCCGTGGCCGACCCCCGCCCGCCCGGCGCCACGAAGTGGTCGTCGTTGCTAGCCCCCAGGGCCAGGAACCGGTCGCGCACGCGCTGCTCGACGGAGGTCTCCGACGGGCCGGTGTCGAAGCGGAATTCCCCGAACTCCCCGCCCGCGTCGAAGCGGGGATCGGTGAGCCCCTGGTCTTCCGCCATGACCCGCAGGGCACAGATCACCTCGTCGCGGGTTCCCGGAGCAGTGCCGTGGGCGCCAGGTAGGGCGGCGAGGGTGAACAGGCCGCCTGAGGCCAGCGCGTCGGGGCCGGGGGCGGCCCACGATCCCAGCGCCGGCTCGCGGGTGGGGTAGAAGTAGTCCCCGCTCAGCGCGACGACGTCGCCGAATCCCAGCACCAGGCGCTCCCCGCCCGAGCCGTCGCCGAGCTCGACCGTGGCGCCGGCGCTGGCCACGTCGCCCAGGACCCGGTGCTCCTGGGCCTTCATGCCGCGATGGCCCTGGAGCGCAGCTCGCGCCCTCGGTCGGTGCCCACCGAGCTGCGGTCGTCACCCGCCGCCGGCGAGCGCACCTGGGAGCCATCCAGGATGGAGGGCAGCGATTGGGGCGGCGCAGACGAGGAGGGCGCCGGCGGCGGCGACTGCGTGGCGGCCGACGCGGGAGGAGCGCTCGATGGCCATCACCACCGTGAGGGCCGCCATCAACGCCAAGCCGGCTCCGGCGGCGAACATCACGAGCATGAGTGGGCCGTCGGCCCGCACGCACCGCACCCCGTGGTTCGCGCCCTCGACGAACGCCTTCTGCGGCTTCTGGGCGAGAGGGCGGGAGGGTGCCGTTGCCGCGAGGTGGCGGCGGGTCGAGGGGGCCAGCTGGGCCGTACCGGCGACGCCGAGCAGGGCGGCGGCCACGAGCCAGGGACGCGCCGCCAGAGCCGGCACGGTGTCCATGGCGCGGTGCACGCTCATGTCGAACGAGAGGAGCACCGCCCCCGCACGGGTCCAGGGGAGGGCGAAGCCAGCGAGGAAGGCGCCGACCACCCGGCGTCCGGGGACGCTGGGTGGCGCCGGCGCCCGGTCGACCAGCGGCACGGTGGCGGGCAGCATCATGGCCGCCACCATCGCCACCCATCCCCCGAGGAACAGGCCGGTGGCCGTCCACTGGTCTCCGCTCGCTCGGGCCACGGCGTCGTGGTGGAGATGGGCACTGACACCCGTGATCTCCGCGCTCACCAGCAGGGCCCACGCCGCCACCCACACGAGTCCGACCAGCCGGCGCGGCGAGTCCCGAGACCCTTGCCGTTGCCTGGCCACCCCGGCGCCGAGCCAGGACCGGCGCCGGGGCGGGGACGTGACGAGGGCGAGTGGCCCGGCCACCGCTCTCACCAGACGATGGCGCAGCCGAACGGCTCCGTCTCGGGCACCCGGACCGCCCGGCCCTCGAGCAGGTCGCCGACCGCGCCGGCCAGATCGGTGGAGCTCACGTTGTGCCCGGTCCGGGAGTCGTCGATCCGGCCCCGGTAGCGGAGGCGCCGGTCGCCGTCGAAGACGAAGGCGTGCGGCGTGCAGATCGCACCGCAGCCCCGAGCCAGCGCACCGTCCTCGTCCTTCAGGTATGGGAAGGGCAGGGCCGAGCGGGCGGCCCGCTCGACCAGACGCTCGTAGGTGTCGGGTGGGGACAGGTGGGCGTTGTTGGAGTTCACCAGCACGATCTGCAGCCCGCGGTCGGCATGGAGGCGCTGGAGCCCGGCCAGGCGCTCCTCGTAGAGGCGTACCGTCGGACAGCCGTTGCCGACGAAGACCAGGGCGAGGACGCAAGCCTCCTCGAAGTCGCCCCGCGCCCAGGTGCGGCCGTCGGCCCCCGCCAGCCCGGCGAAGGCTGGCAGCTCGTCGCCCAGGGAGACGGGGCCCGTCGCGACGGTGGTCATGCCGCGAACTTCTCCGCGAACTGGTGGACGATCCCCTCGGAGAGGGCGTCGGCCAGGGTGAGGACCTCCGCGAAGATCTCGTCGAAGGCGGCCACGTCGGCCTCCCAGTTCCCCTCCAGGCGGGCCACCGCCTCTCCCTTGGTCAGCTGGAGGTGGAGCTCGAGGAGGTCGAACACGTCCTTCTTCGACCAGTAGGGGTTGGCCTTGCTGAGGAAGCCGGCGATCGCCCTGGCGTTGCGCGTCCACTTCCGGTCGAAGATGTTGAAGCGGACGGTGTTGCCCTCCTTGGCGGCGGCGACGAGGTCGACGGCGATGAGGATGTGGTCCTTGAGGTACATGGTGAGGGCGGCGCCCGCCTCCTCGCCGTAGTAGGGGACGATGGCGTTCCCGATGTCCTCCTGGTTGCGCAGCAGGCGCTCGGCGGCCGCCTGGGCGTCGGGCGTACCGGCGACGGCGGCGATGATGTACTGGCGGGTCCAGATTGCGTGGTCGGCCCACAGCCGGCGCATGCCGGTGCGAAGGGACCAGGCCGCGTCGATGATCGATGCCATGCGTTCGCTCCTCTTCCCCGGCGGGAGGACCCGCCCGGTCTGTCTGTTGAACTAACTATCGTTAGTTTTACAGCAGGCGCGAACGTTATGCCAACTATCTCGCTTGCCGCGGGCTCGGGGAGGGGTCAGCCCGCCATGCGCTCGGCCGCCACCGCTGCCCGCTCGAGGTTGCCGGCCGACTCGGTGAGAAGGCCGTTGAGGCGGGTGGCGCCGGGGCCGATCACCGCGCAGTGGCCCTCGATGGCCTTCACGCCGTCGGAGATCTTCTCCAGCGTGTCGCCCGTCTGCGAGAGCATCTTCGTCAGCCGGAGCAGGAAGTAGGCGAGGACCGCCACCAGCAAGGCGATCTCCGCCACCGAGAGCACGACCCGCAGCGTCACTGTTGCCCTCCCGCGGCGGTGGTGAGGAGGTCGGCGTGGAGCTTGGTCTCGTCCCGCAGGGCGCCGGCCAGCTTCACCGTCTCCTCCAGCATCCAGGTGGTGGCGGTCTGGGTGGCCACGCCCCGGGCCTCGTCCCAGGCCGCTTCCACGCCGCTCTGCACGTCCTTGACGAGGATCACCAGGAACCCGAGCAGCAGCACCACCGCTGAAGCGATCACCACCCCCAGCCCCAGGGTGATCCACCACAGGAGCTGGTGGTCGGAGGACACGTCGGCGATCATGACTCGCCCACCAGGGCGCTGCGGGCGGCCGCCGCCGTGTTGACGATGTTGGTGAGCTTGGCGTTGACCTGGCCCACCGCCGGAATGGGCTCGGTGGTCGTTCGTATGGCGGCCAGCTCGGCCACGATGTCGTCGACCTGGGTACCGATGCGGCGGGCCAGCGACAGGATCCACCCGACGAGCATCACCACCACCACGATCACCGCGGCGGCGACGGCGTAGCCGGCGTACCAGCCGTTGAGGTTCACGGTATTGATCACCTCCTGGGCGGCGACCATATGCCACGACGAGAGGGCGGTCAACTGGCATCATTGCTAGATATACAGACCCTAGATATGACGAACATAGAGCCAGGCACACACAGAGATGTGTGTCCCCTCGTATTTGCGCGCGTTCCCTACTGACAAGGCCTCCCCCGGCGCGCCAGGGTGTGGCATGAACCTCTGGTGGATCGGCAATCTCGTGCTGCTGGTGGTGGTGGCGCCGGCCGTGACCGTGCTGCTGCTCGGGCTGCTGCGCCAGGTCAACCGGCTCAACCGGCTGGCCGACGAGATCCTCGAGCACGGCGTGGGCGTCACCGCCCAGCTGGACGCCCTGCCCGCTCTGGCCCAGACCAAGGAGCTGACGTCGGCCGCCCACGGGTTGGTGGGCCGCTACGGGGCGGGCCTGCTGGGCGCGGTCCGGTCCGGGTCGTAAGGGAGGCGGAATGGGTGCGGAGACGATCGGGACGCTGGTGATCACCGCCGTCCTGGTGGCGGTGCTGGCGGTGTTCGTCACGCTCGTGGGCCTGGGCCTGCGCCGGCTCAGCTTCACCCTCGGCACGATCGTCATCGGGCTGCGGGCCATCCGGTTGCAGACGCAGCCGGTGGGCGACGTGCTGGCGGGCGTCCTGGGCGACGTCACCAACATCGAGCGCGACCTGGGCGAGGCGGCCGAGGCGGTGGCGGCGGAGATGGGCGGGGCGCCGGCCGTGGCGCCGTCGGTGGCGGCCGGCGATCACGAGGACGAGGCCGGCTACGGAGACGAGGCCGCCGAGGACGAGGGCGGCTACGAGAACGGGGCCGAGTACGAGGAAACGGACGAGGAGGCGGAGGAGTACGAGACCGAGTACCCGCCGTTCATCCAGCTGAACGTCCGCCCCGAGTACCAGCGCCCCAGGGATCGCCCGCGGGCGAGGGCCGCCTCCCGCCGCTGACCCGGACCGGCTAGTCGAGGGGGAAGACGGTCGGCCCGTGCACGGCGGTGGTGAGGGCCTCGAGGGCGCGCTCGACGAGGCGGCGGCGCCACGCCCGCTCGGCCTCGGGGTCGAGGGACGGGTCGCCGGTGGGGTAGGGGATGCCCCGTGACGGCACGATCCTGGGCGCCCCCACCCGCTCGGCGATCGAGGTGAGGTTGCAGATGAGCGCGGTGGGGATGCCCGCCCGCTCGAGCTCTTTGGCCAGCGTTGCCCCGCAACGCGTACCCGTCCCTCAGGTGGAGGTGAGGATGGCGGCCCGGGCGCCGGAGTGGCGCAGGTCGGCCGCCCACTCCACCCCGAAGCGGTGGGCGTTGGCCACCGAGGTGCCGTTCCCGGCCGTCACCAGGTAGGCGCCGTAGAGGGCGCCGATGCGGCCCTCGGCCTCCAGCTCCCGGGCCACGTCGAGGGGCAGGATGCGATGCGGGTCGGCGTTGGCCCACTGGGTCGAGAACCCGCCGTGGACCGACGTCCAGTCGCCCGCCGCCAGCCTGTCCTTGCCGTCGAGCTCGTAGCGCAGCCACCGGGTGGCCCGG
The DNA here is from genome assembly GCA_035540235.1 of Acidimicrobiales bacterium. Taxonomy (GTDB): domain Bacteria; phylum Actinomycetota; class Acidimicrobiia; order Acidimicrobiales; family AC-14; genus JBFMCT01. Next base: position 4,896 of record DATLGZ010000375.1, read on the forward strand.
GCCGACTCCAGCCCGCCCGGGTTGCCGTCGGGCACGAGGGCGCCCTCGGTGACCAGGGCGAGAGTGGCGGTGGCCAGGTCGTCCACCGGCGGGGCGGGGTTGACCTTGTCGAAGCGGGGGAGAGGGATCTCGGTGGCGTCGCGGTCGCCGCCCAGGCGGGCCAGGACCAGGTCGACGGCCCGCTCGGCGGCGTTGCGGTCGGCCACCACGTTGCGGCGGGGGGGCTTGCCCACCCGACCGTCCTCGGCGGTGAGCAGCCCTCCGGTGGCGAACTTGCGGGTGGCGGCGGCCAGCCGTTGCAGGGTGGGCCCCATGGTGCGGGCCGCCTCGCCGGCGGCCACGACGGGCGCCGCCCCCGCCTCGTCGAGGCCGGGGTTGTCCTCGTGCAGGGAGGCGATCGACGGGATGCCGGCGGCGGTGGCGGCCGCCACCAGTCGGGCGCAGGCCAGGCCGTAGCGGCCGCTGGTGAAGGCGGGGCCGGCGACGAGCAGGTCGGGCTCGGCCTGGCGGACCAGGGCCAGCACCTCCTCGATGGCCTCGGGACCGGCGGCGGCGGTGTCGTCGCCGCAGTAGACGGTGGCCACGATCTCGAACCCCTCGCCCAGGAGGCCGACCAGCTTGCGGCCCGGGCCGGTCGGGCCGTCCACCACCGCCGCTCCCGCGCCGGCGGAGTCCTCCCCGCCCTGGCCGGCGAAGAACTGGTTGATGTAGTGGACGACCCGGACCGGTCCATGGCGGGGCTCCGCCTCCTCCGAGGCGGCCTCGTCGGTCACGGGCGGCGCGCCCTCGGCGGCGATGGCCGGGGCGGCGGTGAGCCGGCCCCAGCCCAGGGGGCTGCAGGAGGCGTAGATGACGGCCACGGGCACGGTCAGCTCGTCGGTGGCGGGCACGTCGAGGAGCGTTAACCGCTCGCCGCCCAGGGCCCGCTCGACGGCGGGCAGGGTGACCCGCTCGTCGTAGTTGCCGGAGCTCACCATGGCGGTGGCCTTGCTGGGGGGCACGACCACGGGCGGGCCGGTGCCGTCGGGCCCCGACATCTCGGCGTAGATGCCCACCGAGGCGATGCCCAGGTCGTCGAGGGCGTCCATCTTCAGGGCCATGTCGCCGTCGGCGTTGCCCCCACCCTCCTTGGTCACGACGGCGCCGTCCCACCCCAGGGCGGCGACCAGGCGGGCGGCGTGAGCGGAGACGACCTCCTTCTGGGCCGCCTCGACCGGCTCGGGCGAGATCACCAGCCCGGCGAAGGCCAGGTCGCGCCCGTGGCGGGCGCGCAGGGCGGCCACCACGGGGTGGTTCTGGTGGACGATCGTGGGGTTCTTCAGGGCGGGGTGGCCGTACTGGCCGCTGACGACGGCGCCCGCCTCCAACTCGGCGGGGTCCAGGGCGGTGGGCAGGGAGGCCCCGAAGCTGCGGCCGTAGACGAAGACGTCCTTGAAGTTGCCCTGGGTCTGGAGGTTGGTCACGACCCCGATGCGGGGCAGGGCCCCGCCCGGCGCCCCCGGCTCGGGTGAGGGCAGCTGCTCCACCTCGTCGGGCTCCACGTCGGCAGCGGCCGCCGCCAGGCGTTGGGCCGCCGCCACCAGGCCCTTGCGCAGCGCCCGGTCGACCTCGACCCAGTCGGCCCCCTCGGCCGGGGTGAACTCGACCACCAGGTTGTGGAGGCCGCCGAGGGGGGACAGCTCGGCCCCCGGCCCCGACAGGTCGGCCAGCGCCTCCTGGGCCCGGGGCAGGTGGCCGGCGGCCACCACCGCCACCCCTCGCAGGACGTGGGAGGAGGCCCGGGGCTCGACGGCGTCGAGGATCTTGACGATGCGCACGGAGTCGCCCGGTGACGCCCATGTGAAGCGCACCTCCGCTAAGGCGGGCGAGGCGAACAGCGGCTCCAGGTCGGCGGGCGCCACCGTCAGGGCGCCGCCTTCCAGGGCGGTGGCGTCGCCGACGGTGACCGAGCGGACCAGGTGCACGAAGCGGGCGTCGGGCATGGGCGTCAGACCCGAACAATACTGCCGCGGATGGGTGAGGCGGCAGAACGATGGCGGGGCCTGGTGGAGGGGCGGCTGGCGGAGATGGAACGGCTCCAGGCCGGGCGAGGCGACGTGGGCGGGAAGTTCTGGGACCGGCGAGCCGGCCGCGCCGCCAAGGGCCCGGCGGCGACGGCCGGGCGCGACCCCATGCTGTCCCGGCTGCGGCGGGAGGTGGGCCGGTCGGGCCGGGCCACCGTGCTCGACGTGGGCTCGGGGCCGGGCCGCTTCGCCCTGGCCATCGCGCCGCGCGTGCAACAGGTCACGGCCGTAGACCCCAGCGCCAAGATGCTGGCGCTGCTGCGCAGGCGGGCCCGCGAGGCGGGGATCGGCAATGTCCGCACCGTGGCCGGCACGTGGCAGGAGGCGGAGGTGGAGGGAGCCGACGTGGTGCTGTGCAGCCACGTGGTGACGCTCGTCTCCGACGTGGTCCCGTTCGTGCGCAAGCTCGACGGGGCGGCCCGGCGGCGGGTGCTGCTCTACGTCGGGGGCTACGCCGCCGACGGCGTGCTCGACCCGTTCTGGCGGCGGTTCCACGGCCAGCCCCGGCGGCCGGGGGCGAGCTGGGTCGACGCCCTGGCGGTGCTGGAGGAGGAGGGGCTGGACGTGGCGGTGGAGGTGGTGGAGCTGCCCACCTGGTCCCGCCACGAGACGCTGGCCGACGCGGTGGAGGTCTACCGCGACCAGCTCGTGCTGCCCAGGACCCGAGAGGTCCGGGCCGAGCTGGCCCGGCTGCTGGAGCCGTGGCTCCAGCGCCGCGACGGGTACCTCACCGCCCCGTTCCGCACCCAGCCCGCCGCCATCCTGAGCTGGGCCCCGTCGCACTCGTCGTAAGCTCGCAGGCCGTGTCGGGAACGGGTCAACTGCGCATCGAGGTCGTCGAGGAGCCGGTCCGGGCCGAGGTCGGCCCCGACCTGCGCAAGGCCCTGCTGGGCCATCCGGTGGTGCGCTCGCGCTACCCCGAGGCCGACCTGTGGCTCATCGGCCTCGACGTGCTCGACAAGGGCGCGGGCGAGGGAGAGGAGGCCAACGCCTTCTTTCGGGCCGTACTGGCCGACATGGGCGGCAGCGAGGTGGTCGAGGCCGAGGGGCGGCTGTGGGAGCTGGACGCCCTGTCGATCATCCCCACGGCGCGCCATCGCCTCCCCAACGACGAGGAGCACGCGTGGGCCCTCGAGGTCGTCCGCCGCGAGGCGGGGCTGGCCGACCGCATCGACGCCGGGGAGGTCGAGCCCTACCGCCCCATGCCCCCGCTCGCCAGCGAGCTCGATGCCGACGGGTCAGTGGTGCGGGCCGTCACCGTGGGGCTGCGCCAGGGCGGCGCCGGCGGCGACGCCGCCGGCCACCGCGTGGTGGCCGTGCGCACCTCCGACGGCGAGGTCCTCACCACCGGCCCCGGCCTGCTCGAGGAGACCGGCGCCGACTGCGGCCTCCCGCTCGGGGCGGTGCAGGCCACGCCCGACCCGGCCGAGGGCGCCCAGCAGGCCCGGGTGCGGCTGTGGCGGGGCGAGGAGCGGTTGTGGGACCTGGTCGTGGTGCGTCCCGCCGGTTCGTCGGGGAGCAACGGCTCGGGCGTGGAGCTTCGGCTCGTCGACTTCCAGGGCGTGCGGGCGCTCCACCGGGCTCACGCCCCCATCGCCAACGTGGCCTACGCCGGTGGCGCCGCCGCCCGCACGTGGCTCAACGAGGAGTCGGAGTTCGACGCCGACGGGGAGGAGCCGCTTCCCGGGTTCCGGGTGTGCTCGGCTCCGCCCCGGACCGTGCTCGACAAGGGGCAGGGCGGCGGGTCCTTCCGTGGGGTGGCCCTGTGGCTCGACGGCGAGGAGCTGGTGGTGGCCAGCCAGCTCCAGGCGGGCTGGCACCGCTACCTGTCCCAGTGGCGGCTGGCGGCCGACGGCACCATCCGCCCCCGGCTGGGGTTCGCGGCGGTGAGCAACCCCACCACCTGCGAGCCCCACACCCACCACGCCTACTGGCGGCTCGACTTCGACGTAGCGGGGCCGGAGCAGAACCAGGTGCAGGAGCGCAACGACCCCACCCTTCCCGGTCAGCTGGCCCCGTGGCACACCATCCGCTACGAGACCCAGCGGTCCCGCGACCCCGGCCGCGACCGCACCTGGCGGGTGCGCACGGTCAGGTCGCCCCACGGCTACGGCATCGTCCCCGGCCCGGCCGACGGGGCCGCCGACGCCTTCGGCGCGGGCGACGTGTGGGTGGTGGTGGGCCACCCCGAGGAGATCGACGACGGGGAGGGGTTCACCTCCGACCCCGCCCGGGCCCGGGCCGGGATCGACCGGTTCGTCTCCGGCGAGCTGGTCGAGCGGGAGGACGTGGTGGTCTGGTACGGCGTCCACGTCCCCGGCGACAGCCAGGCGGTGGTGGGCCCCGAGCTGCAGCCGTTCAACTGGCGGGCCAAGGTGGAGCGCGAGCCGTACGGGATGCTGGAGCCGCCCGTCCACGACCGGGACGACGACGACTTCGAGGACGACGACTACGAGGACGACGACGACGAGGACGACGACGAGGACGACGAGTAGCGCAGGTCGACCCGGCGCACGACCGGCGTGCGCGAGCGTTGGCCGCTGGCCAGCCGGGCCCGGTACTGGGCGTAGCGGCCGGTGACGCCGGCCCCCTCAGCCAGCACCTCCCACCCCGACCAGCC
>DATLGZ010000376.1:0-4337 GCA_035540235.1 Acidimicrobiales bacterium
CGCCGCCACCACCCCGGCGGCCGCGTTGAGCAGCACGATGTCCCGGCAGGGGCCGCGCTCGCCGTCCAGCACCCGGCGGGCCACGTCGGCGTTGGCCGCCGCGTCCGCCCCCTTCAGGTCGGCCGGGCTGGCGTGGCGCAGGCCCAGGTCGGCGGGGTCGACCACGTAGGTGCGCACCGCCCCCTCCCGCAGCTCCAGCACGGTGGAGGTGGTGGTGGTCGACAGCTCGTCCAGCCCGTCGTGGCCGTACACCACCAGGGCCCGCTCCGCCCCGTTGGCGGCCAGCACGCCGATCATGCGCTCCCCCATGGCCGGGTCGGCCACGCCCAGGGCCTGGCGGCGGGCCCGGGCCGGGTTGGCCAGCGGCCCGAGGAAGTTGAAGACCGTCGGGACCCCCAGCTCCCGGCGGGTGGGGCCGGCGTGGCGCATGGCAGGGTGGAACCGGGGGGCGAAGCAGAACCCCATGCCCGCCTCCTCCACGCAGGCGGCCACTCCCTCCGGCCCCAGCTCGAAGGCCACGCCCAGCGCCTCCAGCACGTCGGCCGACCCGCACTGCGACGACTGGGCCCGGTTGCCGTGCTTGCACACCGCCGCACCCGCCCCCGCCACCACGAAGGCGGCGATGGTCGACACGTTGATGCTCGAGCTGCGGTCGCCGCCGGTGCCGCACGTGTCGACGACGTCGACGCCGGCGGCCAGCGGCACCCGCTCGGCCAGGGCCATCATGGCCGCCAGCAGGCCCGTCATCTCCTCGACGGTCTCGCCCTTCATGCGCAGGGCGACGATGAAGGCGGCGATCTGGGCGGGCGACGCCTGGCCCTGGAGGATCTCCGTCATGGCCGCTCCCGCCTGCTCGGCCGACAGGTCGCGCCGGCGTGTGAGCGCGCCGAGGACGGCGGGCCAGCCCCCGAGGTCGGCGAGCGTCACCGGGCCAAGGTAGCCAGGCTGCTCAGGCGGCGGCCGTCTTGCGGCGCTGGCGGATCATCCGCCGCCGCTCCCGGCTGGTGACGCCGCCCCAGATCCCCTCCGCCTCGCGGTTGCTCAACGCGAACTCCAGGCACGCCTCCCGCACCGCACACTGCCCGCAGATGGCGCGCGCCTGGTCGGCCTCCTCCTCGACGGGCGGGTAGAAGATCTCGGGGGACAGTCCCCGGCAAGCGCCGCGCTGACGCCACGAGAGGTTCATTTAGTCGGGCCTTTCTCCATCGACGAGTGATGCGACCGGTCCGGCAGGCTCGCTCGGACCAGACCCCCTCGTCAATTCTGCAACACAAAGGTTGCGTAAATCCAGTGGCTTTTCCGGGTGCGCCGGGAGCGCCGGCCCGTACCATGGCCGCCGTGATCGACTGGCGAGCTGTGGGGGCGGGGGCCGCCCTCGCCCTCGCCGTGCTGGTCGCCACCATGGTGCTCGTCCAAGTGGTCGACGCCACCGTCGGGCTGGGCGCGGGGTCGAACGGGGTGTTCCTGTTCTACGCCCTGGCCCTGGTGGGTTTGGCCGCCGGCGGCCGGGCCGCCGCCCGCCGCCGCCCCGACGCCCCCCTCGCCCACGGCCTGCTGGCCGCCCTCACCGCCTACGCCGGCGTGGCCGCCCTCGGCATCGTGCTGAGGCTCACCGTGGACAAGGGCCCCGACCCCGTCGCCCTGGCCTTCAACGGCCTCATGGCCGCGTCGGCGGGCATCCTCGGCACGCTGGTGGCCGAGCGCTCGGCCCGGTGAGCGTCCTCGTCATCGACGTGGGGACGAGCGGGGTGCGGGCCTCGGTGGTCCGGGCCGACGGGTCGGTGACGGCGCTGCACCACCGAGAGGTGCTGCCCACCAGCCCGGCCCCCCTGTTCGTGGAGTTCGACCCCCAGGCCCTGGCCGCCGCCGCCCTCGAGGTGGCCAAGGCGGCCATCGACGCCTCCGGCCCCGTCGACGCCGTCGGCATCGCCAACCAGCGCTCGTCCACGGTGGTGTGGGACGCCAAGACGGGCGAGCCCGCCGGGCCGGGCGTGAGCTGGCAGGACGTCCGCACCGCCGGCATGTGCCTGGCCCTGCAGGCCCGCGGGCTGCGCCTCGTGCCCAACCAGTCCGCCACCAAGCTGGCCTTCCTGCTCGACGTGGCCGACCCCGACCGCACCCGCGACCTGCGCTTCGGGACCGTCGACACCTGGATCGCGTGGAACCTGTCGGGGGGCGACGTCCACGTGACCGACGCCTCCAACGCCGCCGTAACCGGCCTCGTCCACCTCGACGCCTCGGGGTGGGACCCCTACGTGCTCGACGTGCTGCGCATCCCGCCCGCCATGCTGCCCGCCATGGTGGACTCGTCGGGCGTGGTCGGGTCCGCCTCGGCCCTGCCCGGGGCGCCGCCTCTCGCCGGCATGGCGGGCGACCAGCAGGCGTCGCTCCTGGGCCAGGGCTGCGCCACCCCCGGCCTGGCCAAGCTGACCTTCGGCACCGGCGGCATGCTCGACCTGTGCGTGGGGCCGGTGCGGCCGGTCTTCGCCCGCATCGGCCCGGCGGGGACGTTCCCCATCGTGGCCTGGCGGCTCGATGGGGAGATCACGTGGGGCCTGGAGGCGGCCATGATGAGCGCCGGCCAGGCGGTGGCGTGGCTGCGGGACGACCTGGGCATTCTCGACGACGCCGCCTCCTCGGAGGAGGTGGCGGCCCGCTGCCGCGACACCGGCGGGGTGGCGTTCGTGCCCGCCCTGGCCGGCCTGGGGGCGCCGGTGTGGGACTTCGGGGCGCGGGGAGCGCTGCTCGGCCTGTCCCGGGGGGCGGGCCGCCCGGAGATCGTGCGGGCCGTGCTGGAGGGGGTGGCCCACCGGGCGGTAGACCTGGTCGAGGCGGCCGAGGCCGACGGGGCGGTGGCCATCGACGCCCTGCGGGTCGACGGGGGCATGAGCGCCAACTCGGTGTTCGTCCAGGCCCTGGCCGACGCCGCCCAGCGCCCGGTGCAGGTGTCCCCGGTGCGGGAGGCGACCACGCTGGGCGCCGCCTTCCTGGCCGGCCTGGCCGTGGGCACGTGGTCGGGCCTCGACGAGTGCGCCGCCCTGTGGCGGCCCGGCCGGGTGGTCGAGCCGGCCCGCAAGCTCAACCGCGACCGGTGGGGGGAGGCCCGGGCCCGGGCCGAGCGGTGGGTGCCCGAGCTGTCCGACCTCGACTTCTTCTGACGTTGTGATGGAGACGTTCGTGGTGGCCCGCAACCCCGACGGGGAGTCGCAGCTGCCCTACCTCATCCGGGTGCCGGTGGGGCCCACGCCGCTGGTGCTGAAGGCCCGCGAGACGTGGCCCCGGACATCGAAGGTCTACTGCCACCGGGCCGACGGCTGGCCCGAGGGGGCCGAGGTGGTGGAGGAGGTGGAGGTGCGCTCGTGCGTTCGCCGAGGGCCGGCCGTCGACCTGGTGCTGGCCCGGGCCAGGGAGAACCGCTCCCAGCTCGTGTTCACCCGGCTGCGGACGGGCCGGGAGGCGATCTTCTGGCAGAGCGCCCGCACCACCCGCCAGGCCCGGCCCGGCATCCGGGTGCCGACCCGGCGGGCCTCGGGCTGGGCCGTGCTCGACGTGGTGATCGACACCCGGGAGCGCTACCCCTACCGCTTCGCCCAGCAGCAGGTGTCGGTGGTGCGGCGGGCCCTGCGGGCGGGCGACTACGGGGTCGAGTCGGCCGACGGCGAGCTGGTAGCGGCGGTCGAGCGCAAGTCGCTGGCCGACCTGGCGGGCGACCTGGTCGATGGCAGCCTCGCCTACCAGCTGGCCGAGCTGGCCTCGTTGTGGCGGGCCGCCCTCGTGGTCGAGGACCGGTACTCGGCGGTCTACAAGGTTGAGCGGGTGAAGGAGGGGTTCCTGCCCGACCTGCTGGCCCGCCTCCAGGTCCGCTACCCCAACGTGCCCATCGTGTTCTGCGAGACCCGGCCGCTCGCCGAGCAGTGGACGTACCGCTTCCTGGGCGCCGCCCTGGCCGACCACACGTGGGAGAATGGTGGTGACGGTGAGCCGGCCGGGTGGCCGCGGCCCGGGCAACCGGGCTGAGGAAGGTCGGGGCTCCACAGGGCAGGGTGCTGGCTAGCGGCCAGTCGGGGCGACCCGCAGGAAAGTGCCACAGAAAGCAGACCGCCGATGGGCCCGGCGCAAGCCGGCGCCACAGGCAAGGGTGAAACGGTGCGGTAAGAGCGCACCAGCGCCCGGGGTGACCCGGGCGGCTCGGCAAACCCCACCCGGAGCAAGGCCGCACAGGGGATGGGTGGCCCGCCCCACATCCCCGGGTAGGCCGCGTAGATGGATGGCCACCCCGCCTCCCCGGAGGCGGACAGAACCCCGCCTACAGGCCGGCTCACCGTCACTATCTGCTG
>DATLGZ010000377.1:0-2275 GCA_035540235.1 Acidimicrobiales bacterium
CGTGGGGCGGCGGCGCCCGCTCCCCCGCCGCCGCTGCGCTACGTGTCCCTGGGCGACTCCTTCTCCGCGGGCGGGGGCCTGGCCGGCGGGGTGCACCCCTGCGGGCGGGCGCCCGGCGCCTACCCCGCCCTCGTGGCCCAGCGGGGGATGCTGGCCGGGTCGTTCCACGCCTGCAACGGCGCCACCACCGCCGACGTGCTCGACCGCGAGCGCCACCCGGGCGAGGGCCCCCAGATTGACAACGTCGCCTCCGACGCCGACGTGGTGACCGTCTCCATCGGGGGCAACGACATCGGCTTCGGCCCCGTCATCACCGACTGCGTGCTCGGGCGCCAGCCCTGCACCCGCTTCGACCGCCAGGTGACGGCCGAGCTGGCCGCCCTCGGCCCCCGCCTGGCCCGCCTCTACGCCGGCGTGCGGGAGCGGGCGCCGGCGGCCGACGTGCTGGTGCTGGGGTACCCCCGCCTGGTGGCCGACCCCGACCTGTCGGGGCTGGAGACCTGCGCCGGCCTCACCGCCGACGAGGCCCGCTGGGTGCGCCAGAAGGGCGACGAGCTCGACCGGGTGGTGCGGGCGGCGGCGGGGGTGGCCGGCGTGCGGTTCGTCGACGCCGCCGCCGCCTTCGCCGGGCACGAGGCGTGCACGGCCGAGCCGTGGATGGAGGGGATCAGCGTGGCCACCGCCACCTCGTCGTTCCACCCCAACGCCGCCGGCCACGACCGCCTGGCCGCCCTCGTCCTCGACGCCCTGGGCCGCTGAGCTGACGCCGTTCTAGGCAGCCGACCCGGCCCGCTGCCTAAAACGCGGCTGGGGTCAGCGGGGAGGAGCCGGGCGCAGGCCCAGCTCGGCCAGCTGGGCGGGGTCGACGGGGCTGGGCGCCCCGGTGAGGGGGTCGGCGCCCGACTGCGTCTTGGGGAAGGCGATGACCTCGCGGATGTTGTCCTCGCCGGCGAGGATGGCCACCAGGCGGTCGACCCCGAAGGCGAACCCGCCGTGGGGCGGGGCCCCGTGGCGGAAGGCGTCGAGCAGGAAGCCGAAGCGGGCCCGGGCCTGTTCGGGATCGATGCCGAGCAGCGAGAACACACGCTGCTGGACGTCGGGCCGGTGGATACGGATGGAGCCGGAGCCGAGCTCCCACCCGTTGACCACCAGGTCGTAGGCCTGCGACCGCACCGCCAGGGGGTCGGACTCCAGCAGGTGGAGGTCGTCGGGGTGGGGCATGGTGAAGGGGTGGTGGGCGGGGATGGGCCGCCCGTCGCGGTCGACCCCCTCGAACAGCGGGAAGTCGGTGACCCAGGTGAAGCGGAGCCCGCCCTCGTGCACCGGGGGCCGGCCCAGCTCCAGGCGGAGCACGCTGAGCACGTGGTTCACCATGCGCTCGTCGCCGGCCACGATCAGCACCAGGTCGCCGGCGGCGGCCCCGAGCCCGCCCACCACCCCGGCCTGCTCCTCGCCCGACAGGAACTTGGCCACCGGCGAGTCCAGGCCGCCGCCGGCCGTCACCCTCATCCACACCAGCCCGGCCGCCCCCGCCCCCTTGGCCCGGTCGGTCAGGCGGTCGAGGGCGGCCCGGTTGAGGTCGCCCTTGCCCGCCACCACGATCCCCTTCACCGCCGCCGGCGGTTGGAACGCCCGGAAGGCGGTGGTCGCGAACACGGCGGTGAGGTCGGCCAGCTCCATGCCGAAGCGCAGGTCGGGCTTGTCGGTGCCGAAGCGGTCCTGGGCCTCCCGCCACGTCATGCGGGGGATCTGGCCGGGGGCGTCCTCGGGGCGGACGGCCTTGGTGGCGGCCAGCACCGCCTCGGAGACGAAGGCCAGCACGTCCTCGGCGTCGACGAAGCTCGCCTCCGCGTCGAGCTGGGTGAACTCGAACTGGCGGTCGGCCCGCAGGTCCTCGTCGCGCAGGCAGCGGGCCATCTGGTAGTAGCGGTCGGTGCCCCCCACCATCAGCAGCTGCTTGAACAGCTGGGGGCTCTGGGGCAGGGCGTAGAAGCTGCCGGGCTGGAGGCGGGAGGGGACGATGAAGTCGCGTGCCCCCTCGGGAGTGGAGGCGATCAGCAGGGGCGTCTCCACCTCGACGAACCCTTGGGCCTCCATGGCCGCCCGGATGGCGGAGCTGACGGTGGCCCGCAGCCGCAGGTTGCGCTGCATCCGCTCGCGTCGCAGGTCGAGGTAGCGGTGGCGGAGGCGGATCATCTCGTCGACGCCGTCGGCCCGCGCGTCGATCGGGAACGGGGGCGGTTCGGCCGCCGAGAGGACCTCGACGGCGCAGTCC
>DATLGZ010000378.1:0-3424 GCA_035540235.1 Acidimicrobiales bacterium
GCACACGTCGGCGCCGGTGGCCTCCACCATGAGGGCCGCCACCCGCTGGGTGACCTCGTGCAGGTCGAGGTCGGCCGACATCGCCTCGATGATGCGGCGCAGGAGGCGGTTCTCCACCAGCCGGTCGGCGCCGGCCAGGAACGGGCCGTCGGAGGGCGGGGGCAGGCTGGTGTCGCCCTGTGTCATGGCTTCGCTCGCTCGCTCTGTGACATGGCTTCGCTCGCTCGCTCGCTCAGTGTCATGGCTTCGCTCGCGCTCAGTGACATGGCTTCGCTCGCTCGCTCGCTCAGTGACATGGCTTCGCTCGCTCGCGCGCTCAGTGACATGGCTTCGCTCGCTCGCTCGCTCAGTGTCATGGCTTCGCTCGCTCGCTCGCTCAGTGGAACACTCCCTCTCGTAGGGCGGCGGCTATGGCCTGGGCTCGGTCGGAGACCTCGAGCTTGCGGTAGATCGCCTGGGTGTGGCTCTTCACCGTCTCCTCGCCGATGAAGAGCCGCTGGGCGATGGCCCGGTTGGACAGGCCCCGCACCATCAGGCCGAGGACCTCGCTCTCTCTCTGGGTGAGCCCGAAGCGGGCGCCGGGCCAGAACTCCCCGCTCTGCAAGCGAGCTGCGGTCATCGCCACCCTCCCGGCGAGGACGGCGTCGACCGCCACCTCGCCCTCCATCACCCGGTCGAGATGCTCGACCAGCTCCGGCGCCGTGGTGGTCTTGAGCAGGAAGCCCGACGCTCCCATGCGCAAGGCCTGGAACAGGTACTGCTCGTCGTCGTACACGGTGAAGAACACGACCCGGACGGACGGGAACTGCTCGACGATGTCGCGGCAGAGGTCGAGGCCGCTGGCGCCGCGCAGCCGGATGTCGCACAGGACCACGTCGGGCTTCAGCTCCCCGGCCAGCCGGAGCGCCTCGGACGCGTTGGTGGTGGCGGCCACGATGTCGACCCGGTCCCTCTGGGAGGCCAGCATGGATTGCAGCCCGTCGAGCACCACCTGGTGGTCGTCCACGAGCAGCAGCCGGGTGGGCTGGCTGGTAGGAGCGGGGGTGGCGGGCTCGCTCACGGTCCCACCAAACTAGTTCGCCGGGCAACTCCCCCTGGGAACTCCCCTTCCGAGGGATGCGCTGGCCGACGGGGAGTCGTATTGTGCGCCTCCCAGGCTCCCTGGACCGTGGTACCTCGCGCCCGAAAGGCCCTGCTGATGAGCGAACAGACCCGATTCGAGATCGTGCCGTCGGTGCTTCCGGCCGACTTCGCCCGCCTGGGCGAGGAGGTTTCGGCGCTGGAGGCCGCAGGTGTGGACCGGATCCAGTTCGACGTCATGGACGGGGTGTTCGTACCCAACCTGACCTTCGGGCCCGACGTCATCGCCGCCGCCCGCAAGCACTGCTCGGTGCCGTTCGAGGCCCACCTCATGGTGGTCGAGCCCGACCGGCTCATGCACCGCTACGTCGAGGCCGGCTGCGAGCTGGTCATCGTCCACGCCGAGGCCTGCACCCACCTCCACCGCACGCTGGCCGCCATCCGCGACATGGGGGCCAAGTCGTCGGTGGCCCTCAACCCCCACACCCCCATCGACGCCATCCGCCACGTGCTCGACCTGACCGACATGGTGCTGATCATGACCGTCAACCCCGGCTTCGGCGGCCAGGACTACATCAAGACCATGGAGCCGAAGATCAGGGCGACGGTTGAGCTCATAAGGGAGTCCGGCCATGACGTGGAGCTGGAGGTCGACGGCGGGATCAACGAGAAGACGGTGGCAGGGGCGGCGGCGGCGGGGGCCCGCATCCTGGTAGCGGGGTCGGGGCTGTACAAGCACCCCGACGGCCTGGAGGCGGCCGTGTCGTCGCTGCGCAAGCTGGCCGAGGACGCGGTCGCCCAGGAAGGGATGGCCCAGTGAGCAACGTGAGCAACGTGACCATGCACCGGGGGCTGCGGTCGAACGGCCAGACCACCACCCGGCCCATCATGCTGGCCATCGCCGGCGACTCCGCCGCCGGCAAGACCACCATCACCAAGGGCCTGGTCGAGGCTCTGGGCCCCGACCGGATCACGTCGATATGCGTCGACGACTACCACCGCTTCGACCGGGCGCAACGCAAGGAGCTGAACCTCCCCTTCACGCCGCTGCACCCGGAGTGCAACTACATGGAGATCATGGAGCAGCACCTCCAGCTGCTGGCCATGGGCAACCCCATCCTCAAGCCCGTCTACAACCACGAGGACGGCACCCTCGACCGGCCCGTGCTGGTCGAGCCCCGGGAGTTCGTGATCATCGAGGGGCTGCTGCCCCTGCACACCAAGCTGTCGCGAGCCTGCTTCGACGCCACCGTCTACCTCGACCCGCCCGAGCCGGTGCGGTTCCAGTGGAAGGTTAACCGGGACACGGCCAAGCGGGGCTACCAGCCCGAGGAGGTCAAGAAGGACCTGGCCAAGCGGGAGGTCGAGTCGGCCGCCTTCATCCGCCCCCAGCGGGCAAACGCCGACATCGTGGTGCGCTTCGGGCCCATCGAGGGCCGGGACGAGCTTCCCGAGGGGCTCGGGCACACCTTCCAGGCCAGCCCGCCCAAGGCCGAGGCGGCCAACCACCTCGACGACTACCGCGACGAGTGCGCCAAGGTCTTCGAGGAGAACTGGGCCGCCATGGAGAAGTGGACGGCGGCCAACCAGACGCCTCTGTCGGCCACGCTCCTCCTGCGGCCCACCATCGCCCACCCCAGCCTCAGCCGCATCCTCACCGACGACCACCGCGAGGCCATGCACCTGAAGCTGGCCCGCGACGAGTTCGACAAGCCGGTGGACGCCCTCCACATCCACTCCTACGCCGAGCGCGAAGTCACCCGCGAGGTCGAGGAGGAGATCTGGAAGGAGCTGGAGGTGGACGAGTCGGTGCCCGAGTCGCTCGGGACCATCGATCAGGGCAACCGCAGCGAGCCGCTCGCCATCACCCAGCTCATCCTGCTGTACCACATGTTCCTGGCCCTCAAGGACCGCTAGTTGCCTCGGGGGCTGCGCCCCCGACGCACGGCTGCGCCGTGCTCCCCCATCCCCGCCCGGCTCGCTGGCGCTCGCGCGGTCGGAGGCGCTTGCCCATCGACAACAAATTGTCGATCGGGTTTGGGCAAGCGCCTAGTTGCCTCGGGGGCTGCGCCCCCGACGCAAGCGCCTAGGGCGCCTCCACGCCGAAGCTCCGCAGCACCGGTCGGCCGTCGTCGCCGGCGGCGATGGTGGTGATGGAGGCCTCGGGCACGTAGAGGCGGCCGGCCACCGTGGGCGGGACGGCCAGGGCCCAGGCCACGGCCGCCTTGATGGGCGAGACGTGGGTGACGACCACCACGTCCTCCCGGCCGATGCGGGGCAGCAGCTCCTCGCACGCCTCGGTCACCCGGCGGGTGACGGAGGCGAGCGACTCGCCCCCTGGAGG
>DATLGZ010000379.1:0-6149 GCA_035540235.1 Acidimicrobiales bacterium
CGCCGATCGCGTGCCGGGGCTGGGGCCGCTGGTGGGAGCGGGCCCAGCCCCGGCACGCGATCGGCGGCGGCCCGGGCCACCTCGAGGAGGTCCCCCGGCGGGTCGGGAAGGCCGAGTGGCTTCACCGTCCGCCGCACCGGCGACATCGTGACCGCCTCCAGCACCGCCGCCCAGCGGTCGGGGGCCACGTCGGGAGCCATGGCCTCGCTCGCCGCCGTGCTCAGCCGGTCAGCCAGCTCGGCGGGGAAGCGGGCGCCGGGCTCGGGCGGGCGGCAGCTCGAACGCAGGGCCCGCACCACCCGGCCGGCGTCGAGAGCCTCGCCGATCTCGGCCAGCCACGCCTCCCGCTCGCGGGCGCTGCGCTCCTCCAGGGCCTGGCGTAGCCGCCCCGCCAGCTCCCGGCTCTGCTCGTCGCGCGCCACCGCGTCGGATCCCACGACCAGCGCCCGGAGGTCGCGCAGGCCGATCTCACCCACCTGGGCGATGGCGGCGTCGGCCCGGTCGCGCCACTCCGCCCCCCGCAGGCGGGGCAGCAGCTCCTCGGCCAGGGCGACCAGGGCGTCGGCCCGCACCTCGGGCCCGCCTGCGGCCCGGGCGGCGGCGTTCTGCTCCTCTATGGCCTGGCGCACCGCGGGCACGCCTCCCCGGAGGATCTGCTCGGCGATGGGCCGCTGCTCGGGCGGCAGGCTGGCGATGACCGCGTCGCGATGATCACGGCCCGGGTTCAGCCGCTTGGGGCGGGGGCGAGCCGGCGCCGGAGGCGGCCCCTGTCGTTCCCCTCGGTCACGCGGCGGCCGGCTCCGCTCACGCCGTTCGCCCGCTTCGGCGGGACGCCCCGGCCCCGGTCGAGCCGTACCGGCCGGGCGGCCGGGACCCGACCGGTCGCGGCGGGGACCACCTGCGGCCGGCGCCGCCGGGCCCCGGTCCCCCTCCCGGCGAGGGCCGCGGTCGCGGTCTCGCTCGCCGTCGCGGCCCCGCCCGCGCTCACCCTCCCGGCGAGGGTCGCGGTCGCGGTCCCTGCTGTCACGCGCCATGCGCTCGTCTCGCCCCGGTCGGCTGGTGCGCTCCACGGTGACGTCGGGCCGCTCTCGCGCCGGCGGCCCGATCACCTCCAAACGGCCGGCGTCGGCCTTCTTCGCCTTGGTCGGCAGGACCGAGGTGACGGTCATGCCGTCCACGTCGACCTCGACCTCGGCCCTCACCACCTCGCCCACCTTCGACCCCTCGGGCAGGAGCGAGCCGTCGAGGGCGCCCTTGGGCTGGCGGGCGCCGGCGGCGCGCCACGTCCAGCTGCCGTCCTGGCGCGCGCTGGTGAGCTCGATGTCCATGCGGGGCATGCCGACGCCAAGCTAGCTGAGCAGTCAACCCCCTGGTTCGGGAGCGGCCCGCCACCCCGCAACCGGCGTTTCAGGCGACAGGCGTCGGCATCCGACGCCTGTCGCCTGAACCCGCTACCACCGGCGGCGGGCGTACCATCCGGCATGCGCCATTCGCCGGCGGGGGCCTGGTGATGCGAGCCGCTTCCGACGACGCGCTCCTGGCCGGCTTCGCGGTGGGCGACCCCGACGCGGCCGCCGCCTTCATCCGCCGCCACCAGTCCCGCGTGTGCGGGCTGGCCCGGGCCATCGTCTGCGACACCGCCCTGGCCGAGGACGTCGCCCAGGAGGCCTTCCTGCGGGCCTGGCGCCACGCGCCGGCCTACGACGCCCGCAAGGGGACGGTCACCACCTGGCTGCTCACCATCACCCGCAACCTGGCGGTGGACGCCGTCCGCATGCGGCGGCCCCAGCCCGTCGACCCCGATGTCCTGTCGGCCCTCGACGTGGCCGCCGACGGCGCCGGCTCGTCCCCGGCGGCCACCGCCGAGACCCAGGCCGAGGTGGCCCGGGTGCGGCTCGCCCTGGCCGGCTTGAGCGAGGGCCAGCGCCGGGCCCTGCTGCTGGCCGCCCTGTGCGGGCGCACGGCCAAGGAGATCAGCGAGGTCGAGGGCATACCGGTGGGCACGGCCAAGACCCGCATCCGCTCAGGCCTGCTGAAGCTGCGCGACACCCTGAACCCGCAGCGGGAGGACGAGGGCAGTGAATGACGTGACCTGCCCCGACGTGGAGGCCCTGGCCGCCGAGCTGGCCCTCGGGTCGGTGTCGGGCCCGGAACGGGCCACCGCCCTTTCCCACCTGTCCCGTTGCGCCTCCTGCCGCCGCCTGGTCGACGAGCTGTCGGCCGCCGCCGACCCCCTCCTGCTGCTCACCCCCGAGGCGGAGCCGTCGATCGGTTTCGAGTCGCGAGTGCTGGCCGCCGCCCTGGGGGCGGCCGACGGCGGCCCGGCGGGCACCGACCGGCCCGCCCCCGGGCTGTCCCGCACCCTGCCCCGGCGGTCGCGCTCCCGCCTGGCCCGGGCGGCCGTGGCCGCCGCCGTGGTGGCGGTCGCCGCCTTCGCCGGCCTGCTCGCCGGCCTCTCCCTCGAGCGGGCCCCGGACGGCGTGCGCACCGCCCTGGCCGTCTCCGCCAACGGGCGAGCCACGTGCCGGGCCTTCGCCTACGGCGAGCAGCAGGCGTGGGTCTTCGTCAGCCTCGAGGCGCCCCGGGAGTGGACGGCCGACTACCGCGTGGAGGTCACCACCGAAGGGGGCGGAACGGCCGCCGCCCTGGGCACGCTCAGACTGGAGGACGGCGGGGGCACGCTGGGGGCCACCGTCGACGTGCCCGCCTCCCGCCTGCGGGCCATCCGGGTGTTCGACCCCTCAGGGGCCCTGCGCTACGAGGCGCCGTTCGGCTGACCGCGCTTGCGCTCGGCCCGCCAGGCGTCGATCAGCTGGGACCGCCACACCAGGGCGCTCGTCAGCGACAGTGTGCCGGCGGCGCCGGCGGCCAGCAGGAGGGGGATGTTGCGGGTGGCGAAGCCGATGACCAGCAGCACCGCCCCGACCACGCCGAACCAGACCGAGGTGGTGAGCGCCGGCGGGCGGCCGGTGGAGGCGGGAGGGCGCTCGTCCATCACCGCCGACGGTAGCGGCCGGCTCCCCGCCGCGTCAGGCGACCGACTCCGCCTCGTGCTCCTCCAGGCAGTCGAGGGCGTCATCGGGGACCCAGACGATCTCGCAGTCGAGGTGGCAGGCGTGGCGGCCCCGCTGGCGCCGGACCAGCCGGCCCACTCCCTCGGCGAGGTGGACGGCGTTGTGGACGATCGCTCGGGCGAGGGAGTAGCGGCAGCGCCGGCCCACCCTCACGAGCAGGGGCGAGACCCGGTCGACGTGCACGCTGACCCGGTTGCCGTCGTGGACGGCCACGTGGAGGCTGTCCGTCGCCGACACCTGCCGGAAGGAGACGGCGCCGGGGTGGAAGATCCGACCCAGGGGGCTGTCCCGGTGGAACCGCCCGTCGGCGTCCAGCTCCTGGAAGAGAATCGTGGAGCGTCGCATGACCGGTATTCGGAGCCGCGCCCCCCGGCGGACGGCCGTGCCGGTCGGACCGATGGCCGGCAGGCGCAGGTTCAGTGTGGCGTGGGAGCCGCCGATACACCCGGGAGACGACCACGGAGGCTTCCATGACAACGGCGGGCTCGCGCCTCACCAAGCTCCTTCTGGCAGTTGCCGTCGCCGGCCTGCTCTTGGCCGACGCGGCGGTGGTGGTCGCCCGCCGGGACGCGGCCCCCGCGACCGCCCCCACCCCGGCGGCGGGCACGGTCCCGTCGGCCGATCGCCGGGCGCTGGAGGCGGCCCTGCCCGAGCTGATCGCCTTCGTGGAGGAGGTGCGGGGCCTGCGGTTCAAGGAGCACCCGAAGGTCGAGCTGCTCTCGCCCGCCGACTTCGAGGCCAAGCTGCGGGCCGACGTCGAAGCGGAGGGAGACGAGGGATTCGACGGCGACGCCTTCGTCGGCGTCCTGCGAGCCCTCGGCCTGCTCTCCGGCAACCTCGACTTCAACACCCTGGTCGAGGCCCAGCTGCCCGACGTACTCGGGTTCTACGACCCGGAGACGAAGGTCCTCTACGCCCGGGGCGCCTCACCGACCCCCTACGTGAAGCAGGTGCTGGTGCACGAGCTGGCCCACGCCCTCGACGACCAGCACTTCACCCTGAGCCGGCCCGACCTCGACGACGAGGCGGGGCCCGCCTTCGATGCGCTGGTGGAGGGGACGGCGACCTGGGTCGAGATGCAGTGGTACGACTCCCGCAGCCCGGAGGAGCGGGCGGCCATCGACGCCGAGGAGGCGGGCGCCGGCGGCTCGGGCGAGGGCGGGACCGACCTCGGCGCCCTCGAGGAGCTCCTCGCCTTCCCCTACATCGCCGGGCCCAGGTTCGTTCTGGCCCTGCTGGTGGCCGGCGGCACCGATCGTCTCAACGCCGCCTTCGCCAACCCACCGCCCAACACCGAGCAGGTCATCCACCCCGAGCGCTACCTGGCCGGCGAGAGGGAGCGGGCGGTCCCGCCACCGCGGGCCGACGGCCCGGTCGTGCAGGAGGGCCGCCTGGGCGAGCTGGGCCTCATCCAGATGTTCGACACCGCCATGACCCGCGCCCTCGCCCTGCGGGCCGCCGCCGGGTGGGGCAACGACGGCTACGTGGCCTGGAGGAGCGGTGCGCAGACGTGCGTGCGCGCCACCGTCGTGATGGACACCGCCCGCGACACCACCGAGCTGCTCGACGCCCTGCGGGCCTGGGGCCAGGCCCACGGTGGCGCCAGCATCCAGGGCACCGGCCCCGTGACCTTCACCCGCTGCGCCTGACGCCCCGACGGCCGGCCGGGCCGTTCGGCCCATTCAGCGATGGCGGCCTCGTGCCGACCATCCGCCCATGAGGAACCGCCATCGCCGCCGGCTGCTGGACCTCCTTCGCTGGCTCGACGTTCTGTGGTCGTGCCACTGCGAGTACAACAACATCTCGACGGCGCGCTGCCGATTCTGCGGGGCCCGCCCGCCCCGCCAGCTCCGGGTCGAGGTGGCGGCCCGCCCCGCTCCCGACCTCGACGCCCTGATCGGCCCGTAGTTGCCCCGGGGGCGCAGCCCCTACGCAACTAGCCCCGCTTGCGAGCCGAGGCTGACTTGGCCGGCGCCTTGGCCACCTTGGCCGGCGCCTTGGCGGCGCCGTCGGCGGCCGCCTTGGCCGGCGCCGGCTTGGGGCTCCACACGCCCCTGGCCAGCTTGGGGGCGGTGCTGGGCGTCATCACCGCGTCCTTGAAGCCCTTGAGGGGCGTGATCCTCGCCTTCTTGGAGGCCTTGATCTTGACCGGCTCGCCGGTGCGGGGGTTGCGCCCCATCCGGGCCGCCCGCTCGACCTTGGCGAACTTGGCGAAGCCCGAGATCGACACCGGCTCGCCCTTGGCGACTACCGCGGTGACTACCTCGGTGAAGCTCTTCAGCGTGGCGTCGACCTGCTTGGCGTCCAGGCCACCATGGGCCGCCACCGCGTTCACGAGCTCTCGTCGGTTCATGGTGCACCTCGATGTGAGCAGTTGACTGACGCGCACAGTCTGGCCGGAACGCCGGGCCGATCGGTGGATTCCCCCAGGAGCCGAGGGGCGCCCCCCGTCCACGTAACCCGCCGGCCGTCGTAGGCTGGCGACCGGTGGGCTCCGGCGTTCTCGCCCGTAACAACGTGGCCACGAAGGGCGACGCCGAAGCGAGGGCGATCGTCTTCGCCCACGGCTTCGGCTGCGACCAGAACATGTGGCGGTTCGTGGCGCCCGCCTTCGAGGACCGCTACCGCACGGTCCTGTTCGACTATGTGGGGGCGGGAGGATCCGATCTGTCGGCATACGACCCGGACCGCTACGGACGGCTCGACGGCTACGCCCAGGACGTCATCGACGTCTGCGAGGCCCTCGACCTTCGACGTGCCGTCTTCGTGGGCCACTCGGTGAGCGCCATGGTCGGCGTGCTGGCGGCGGCCCGGGCGCCGGCGCGGATCGGGGCCCTGGTGCTGGTGGGGCCCTCACCCCGCTACACCGTCGACGACGGCTACCCGGGCGGCTTCACCGAGGCCGACATCGGAGAGCTGCTCGCCTCACTCGACAGCAACTACCTGGGATGGTCGAGCGCCATGGCCCCCGTGATCATGGGCACCCCCGACCGCCCCCACCTCGGCGCCGAGCTCACCGCCAGCTTCTGCCGGACCGATCCCGAGATCCAGAAGCGGTTCGCCCGGGTGACGTTC
>DATLGZ010000380.1:0-3571 GCA_035540235.1 Acidimicrobiales bacterium
ACCGGCCACGTAGCGCCCCACCGTCTCGTAGGCCAGGCGGCCGAGCCGCTCGGCCTGCGGGCGGCGGTGGCGGGGCAGCGCCCGGCAGGTGGCCCGCACGAGGCGGGGGCCGTCGGACAGCAGGGCCACCGTGACCACGGCCAGCAGGCCCGCCAGCAGCAGGCCGTCGGCCACCCGAGCCAGGTAGCCGCCCACGGGCGTGTCGTCGCCGGCGAGGCGGGAAGGCAGGCTCTCGATCCACCGCTCGACGGCCTGGGCCGCCCCTGCCCGCTCCAGGTCGTCGCCGACGACCGGCAGTTCGTTGATCTGGCGGACGACCCGGTCGACGTCCTGGCTGAGCTCCCGGCCCTGCTCGACGGCGCGAGGCGCGAGCACCACGACGATGGCGGCGGCCGACGCCACCAGCCCCGTCGTCACCACCGCCACCGCCGCCGCCCGGCGGCCGCCCAGGGCCCGCTCCACCCTCGTGACGACGGGGTCGAGGCCGAGGCAGAGCAGCGTGGCCACGGCGAGAACGGTCAGGGCTCGGGGGGCGCTGCCCACCAGGCCGGTGACGGCAGCCAGGGCGACCAGCCCGCCCATGGCCCACGCCACCGATCGCCAGTCGAGCTCGACGGTGCGGACCGGGGGAGGAGGCTGGCCGGCGCCGGGCGCTCCTGGGGCCGCCGCCCCCGGGGCCGCCGGTGCGAGCGACTCGGTCGTCCCTCCGCCCGCCGGCGCCGCGAGCGACTCGGTCGTCCCGGGAGCGTCCCGGGCATCGGTCACGCCTCGGTACTCTACCGGCCACCATGGCGGCGCCCGAGCCCTCGACCGCCCGGCCCGAACGCCTCAGGCTGACGCCTCGCTCGGTGCTGGTCGCGGTCGCCATGTTCGGGCTGACGGTCAGCCTCCTCGGCCTCCTGGCCGCTTCTCGCCGGGTGATCGGCTGGATCCTCGTGGCCGCCGTGGTCGCCGGCCTGGTCCACCCCGTCGTCACCTACCTCGAGCGCCGCATGCGGCGGGGCTTCGCCGTCCTCCTGGTGATGGTCGGCCTCCTCGGGGCGGCGGCGGTGGTGGTGTGGGGGCTGGTGGACGACGTCGCCGACGAGACCCGACGCTTGCAGGAGGCGGCGCCGGCGCGGGCCCGCCAACTGGAGCAGTCCGACCGGGTCGGCGACCTGGCCACCAACCTCCGGCTCGAGGAGCGCACCCGCCGCTTCGTGGACGAGGTGCCCGACCGGCTGCGGGGTGGCACCCCCGCCGAGGCGCTGCTGGCTGCCGGCACCAGGGGCGTGGCCTTCCTCGCCACCTCCGTGCTCACCGTGTTCTTCCTCCTCCACGGGCCCCGCCTGAGCCGGGCCACCCTCGCCCAGGTACAAGACCCCCGCCTCCGTGAAGCGGTGCACGCCGTCGCCCTGGCCGTCTACCGGCGGGCGTTCGGCTACGCCGGCGCCCGCCTGGCCATGGCGGTGGCGGCCGGCCTGTTCGCCTACGTGGTGGCCCGGCTGGCCGACGTGCCCGGCCCCGCCCCGCTCGCCTTCTGGGTGGGGCTCTGGGACCTCGTCCCGCTGGCGGGAACGGTGGTGGGCGCCGTTCCCGTGGTGGGACTGGCCGCCGCCGCCTCCGGGCCCAAGGCGGCGTGGGTCGCGGCCGCCTTTGTCGCCTACCAGCTGGTGGAGAACGCCTTCGTGGAGCGCCCGGTGGAGCAGGCGACCGTCCGCACCGGCCCCTTCCTCACCCTGGCTGCCGGCATCATCGGCCTCGAGCTGAGCGGCGTGGCTGGCGCGCTGCTGTGCGTTCTGGCTGCCGTGGGGTTGGTCGCCGCCGCCGACGAGCTGGCCACGCCCTAGCCATCCCCGCCCGGCTCGCTGGCGCTGGCGCGGTCGGAGGCGCTTGCCGTCAAGCGCCCAGGTGGGCCGACCGGCCTGGGCGCGCCGATGTGCCTCAGCGAGAGGGGTCGTGCTAGAACCGCCCCGCTTGGACATCGCCGCCCGAATCGCTGAGAGATGATGCCACCGGTAGAATGTGAGCGCGTTCACGAGGAGATGTGACTGGTGGTCGCGTTTGTTTCAACGTTTCTCATGCTTATCATCGGGGTGGCTGTCTGCCTTTGGGTGGGCCACCGCCGCCCGATCGGCACCCCGCTCACATGGGGTGAGGCGTTCGTGGGCGGCACGTTCGCATTCGGCCTCATGGTCCTGGCCTACGGCGTCGTCCCGCACCAGTGGCTCGACTGGGCCGACAACGAGCTGGCGTGGCGGCCCGACAAGCTCCTGATGGCCTTCTCGGGCGACGGGGTGGCCTTCAACGAGGCCGCCGGCGACCTCGGGGGCCGGGGCCGCATCATCATCAGCTACGAGACACTACGAGACATCATCGCCGCGACCCTGTACGTCGTCTTCCTCGGCGTCCAGATGTACCTATGGGCCATCTGGCAGAAGCGGGGCCGGGCCAAGGCCGGGATCGAGCCCACGTCCCGGTTCGGCCGGCCCCTGATCAGGAAGGTGTGAAGCGATGGCCAAGACCGACGCCAACCCGCCCATGCCCGCCTTTCCTGGCGACTACGTGGTCCAGGAGGTGGGAAGCGACTACCTCGCCAAGGCGGTCAAGCCCAAGCAGTTCCTCCACATCGACCAGTCCGAGTGCATCATGTGCGAGGGCTGCGTCGACATCTGCCCGTGGAAGTGCATCCACATGCTCTCCACCGAAGCGGTGGCGGACGCGGTCGACACCGACCAGCCCGGCACCGACCCCGACGACCACGTGATCTTCGTGGTCGACGAGGACGTCTGCACCCGCTGCGGCCTCTGCGTCGACCGCTGCCCCACCGGTGTGATCATCATGGGCAAGGCGGGCGTGGCCGCTCGGGAGGGCGACGCCCACCAGCGCGACGAGAAGCACGGCTTCGCTTACGGAATGAGGTTCTAGGTGACATCGCCCGCAGTCGCTCCGCCGGCGGACGCCGCCGGCGCCAGGTAGCCGTGGCCACCCTCTTCCGCCGCGGCGGCAACGGCAACGGGACCGGCGAGGGCGATGGCAACGGCCATCGCAGCGCGGCCGAGCGGCTGGCCGAGGTAGGCGAGAAGGTCAGGAGCTCGCAGGCGTGGGCGTCGATCTTCCGGCCCGGCTCCATCTTCCGCAAGGGCTACACCGACAGCCCGAGGAACCGGTCATACGTCGTCATGAACAGCCTCATCTACCACCTGCATCCGGTGAAGGTGAAGCGGCACGCGGTGAAGGTGAGCTACACGCTGTGCCTGGGTGGGCTGTCGTTCTTCCTGTTCATCCTGCTGACGGTCACCGGCATCTTCCTGATGTTCTTCTACCGGCCCACCACGGCGGCGGCGTGGGACGACATCGAGACGATCCAGACGGCCGTGGCCTTCGGGTTGCTGGTGCGGAACATGCACCGGTGGGCCGCCCACCTCATGGTGCTGTCGGTGTTCCTGCACATGGCCCGGGTCTTCTACCACGGGGCCTACAAGCCGCCGCGGGAGTTCAACTGGGTGATCGGGGTGATCCTGCTCACCCTCACCCTGCTGCTGTCGTTCACCGGCTACCTGCTGCCTTGGGACCAGCTGGCCCTATGGGC
>DATLGZ010000381.1:0-9315 GCA_035540235.1 Acidimicrobiales bacterium
CCCGACGTCGGGGCGTCGTCCCTGCCGGCTGGCGGGGTGGGGGGCCCAGTCCAAGGCGGCGTCCTGGGCGAGGATGCCGTCCTCGAGGCGGCGTAGCGGGGCGCCGACGTCGATCCCGAGCTCCTCCCGCACGGTGCGGCGCGCCTCCGACAGCGCCCGCAAGGCGTCGGCCTGGCGCCCGCTGCGGTAGAGGGCCAGGGCCAACAGCTCCCATCGCCGCTCGCGGAGCGGATCGGCGGCGACCAGCCGCTCGAGGTCGGCGACGGCCGCCACGTGGTCACCCGCGGCCACGTCGGCCTCGGACAGCGCCTCGGCGGCTGCCTCCCGCAGTTCGCTCAAGCGGGCGATCTCCACCTGGAGGCAGGGCTCGAACGCCAGGTCGGCGTAGGGGGAGCCCCGCCACAGCGAGAGGGCGCTGCGCAACGTACGGCTGGCCGCGGTGTAGCGGCTGGCCTCGAGTTGGCGCCGCCCGGTCTCGAGCAGCGCCTCGAAGCGGCAGGCGTCGATCTGGTCGCGGTCGACGCGGAGGACGTAGCCGGGCGCCTGGGTCACGATCACGCGGGGTGGTGTGCGGGCCGGGCGATCGTCCTCGAGCACGCGACGCAACCGGGCGACGTAGTTCTGGAGAGCGGTGCCGGCCGTGGCCGGCGGGTGCTCGCCCCAGAGGCAGTCGAGCAGCCGGTCGAGCGAGATCACCGTGTTGGCGTCGATGAGGAGCAGGGCGAGCAACGTCCGGGGGAGCCTCGGTCCGACGTCGAGCGGGCAACTCCCGTCGTAGACCTCGACGGGCCCGAGAACCTTGAACTCCATGCCCCACCTCCCGCCGCGCATGCCATGGCCCGGCTTCTTCGTCTTTCGGCATCGCGGGCGGGACCACACTACGCCGCCCTCGCCGCCGGGTGGCTGCCTTTTCAGAAAGGGTTAAGATCGCCGGCGCCCCGACGAGCCCGCGGACGTCCGCCGTGTCCGCGCCTCTCGGGGCTTCTCTCTGCCCGCCCATCAGGGCCGACCTTCGGCTCGGCAGGCCGGTCGCCTCAGCCCTGGGCCCGGACGTTGTCGTGGGCCAGGCGGACGGTCTCGGCGATCCGCCGCTGGCGGGTTTCGGGGCGCTTGGCCGTCTTGACCCAGTAGAGGATCATCTTCTTGGCCGACGGGGGGAAGGCGTCGAAGTGGCGGCGGGCCTGGTCGTCGGCGGCCAGCGCCCGCCCGAGGTCGTCGGGGACGAACAGGGCGTCCACGTCGTCGAGGACCGTCCAGGAGCCGTCGGCCTTGGCCGCCTCCACCACCCGCAGGCCGGCCTCGGTCATCCGGCCGTCGGCGATCAGCCGCTCGACCCGTTCCTTGTTCGAGCGGGCCCACGTGCCGCCCGGTCGCCGGGGCGTCATCGTGATCGTCGACCGGTCGGCGTCGAGCGTGGCGGCCTTGCTGTCGATCCACCCGAAGCACAGGGCCTCCTCGACCAGCTCGTCGTAGGACAGCTCCTGTCGCCCGGTCGAGCGGCGCCACTGGACCAACTGCACACCGGGGCTGGTGGAGTGGTGGGCCTCCAGCCACGCCCTCCACTCGCTCCGCGTCTGCGGATGGAGCCGCTCGTGGTCGGCCACGCCGTCAGCCGACGTCGGCCGCTCGCGCCCGCAGGGCCCGCTCCACGCCGTCCTTGCCCTCGAGCAGCAGCCGGCGCAGGGGGCCGGCCAGGCCGGCGCCGGCGAGAGCGGCGTCGGTGGCCGCCACCGTCGCCGGCTCGACCAGCCGGCCCGGGTAGAGCCCGCCGACGAGGGCGAGGGCGACCTCCCTGGGCTTGCCCGCCCACCACCGGCCCAGGGAGGCGAAGTAGGGATCGACGTAGGGGCGGGCGAGGTCGTCCTGGGCCCAGCCGAAGATCCCGCCGCACAAGGCACGCACCATGGCGAGGGGGAGGTCCTCCTCGGTCAGGCGCCGCCACGCGTCGGCCTTGGCCTCCGCCGACGGGCGCGACGCCCGGGCCGACGCCGCCCGCCGTCGCCCGATGTCAGTGGGGTCGCGCTGCTCCTCGGCGTCGATGACGGCGTCGCAGCCGTCGGCGCCGTGCGCCGCCAGCACGCCCACGATCTCCCAGCGCAGGTCGGTGTCGACCTCCAGGCCGTCGATGGCAACGGCGCCGTCGAGCAGCCCCCGCGCCCACGCCAGGTGGTCGGCCCCGTCGCCCAGGCCCAGCACGGCCCGGGCCCAGATGAGCTGGCGGTCGCTCCCGGGCCCCGCCTGGGCCAGCTCGGCCCGGGCCGCCTCGGCGAGCCCGGCCCGGGCCGCCAGGCGGTTGGCGGGGTCGCCGTAGTTGTCGACGGCCGCCGACGCCTGGCCGATGAGGCGCTGGAGCGTGCTGTCGTCCTCCTCCACGGTGGCGTGGCCGGTGACCAGGCCCACGAAGCGGCGGGTGGCCAGCTCGGCGTCTCGGACCATGTCCCAGGCCGACCCCCAGCAGAGGGTGCGGGCCAGGGGCTCGGTGACGGCGCTCAGGTGCTGGTCGAGGGTGGCCAGCGAGCGCTCGTCGAGGCGGACCTTGGCGTAGGTGAGGTCATCGTCGTTGAGCAGCAGCAGGTCGGGCTGGGCCTCACCAGCCAGCTCGGGGACCTCGGTGCGCTCGCCGACCACGTCAACCTCCACCCGGCGCCGCCGCACCAGCCCCTCGTCGCCCCGGTCGTAGAGGCCGATGGCCACCCGGTGGCTGCGGAGCGTGGGGTGGTCGGGCCTGGCCTCCTGGAGGACGGCGAAGGAGCGGTAGCGGCCGTCGTCGGTGAGTGAGAGATCGGGCCTCAGGGTGTTCACCCCGGCGGTCTCGAGCCACTCCTTCGACCACGCCCCCAGGTCGCGCCCGCTGGTCTCCTCCAGGGCCCGCAGGAAGTCGGTGAGCTGGGCGTTGTCCCACTGGTGGGCCTGGAAGTAGTTGCGCACGCCGGTGCGGAAGGCGTCCTGGCCCACCCACGCCACCAGCTGCTTGAGGACCGACGCCCCCTTGGAGTAGGTGATCCCGTCGAAGTGGAGGCGGACCGAGTCGGTGTCGACGATGTCGGCGGAGATGGGGTGGGTGGAGGGGAGCTGGTCCTGGCCGACCGCTCCCGCCTTGATGCCCAGGGCGAAGCGCACCCAGGCGTTGCGGAAGCGGGTGGCGGAGGCCGACGCGTGGCTGGCCATGTAGGTGGCGAAGCTCTCGTTGAGCCACAGGTCGTCCCACCAGCGCATGGTCACCAGGTCGCCGAACCACATGTGGGCCATCTCGTGCAGGAGGGTGTTGGCCCGCCCCTCCCGGGCCAGCTCGGTCACCCGGGAGCGGAACACCATGTACTCGTTGAACGTGACGCAGCCCGGGTTCTCCATCGCCCCGAAGTTGAACTCGGGCACGAACAGCTGGTCGTACTTCCCGAAGGGGTAGGCGTAACCGAACTCGGCCTCGAAGAAGTCGAACCCCTGGCGCGTGAGCTCGAACAACTCGTCGGGGTCGAGGTACTGCCGCAGCGACGACCGGCAGTACAGGCCGAGGTCGATCGCGCCGTGAGCGCCGTGCACGGACTCGTACGGCCCTGCCACCACCGCCACCAGGTAGGTCGACATGGGGGGCGTGGTCTCGAAGCGCCACACCCCGCCCTCCCGGCTGGCCACCTCCATGTTCGACACCACCACCCACTCCTCGGGCGCCTTGACCGAGAGGGTGAAGGTGGCTTTGAGGTCGGGCTGGTCGAAGCACGAGAACACCCGATGGGCGTCGAAGGGCTCGAACTGGGTGTGGAGGTAGACGGCCCCGTCGGTGGGGTCGACCATGCGGTGCATGCCCACGCCGGTGTGCTGGTAGGCGCAGTCGGCGACCACCCGCAGCTCGTTGTTGGGCCGGCTGCCCCTGAGGGGTATGCGGTTGTGCTCGGCGTCGTAGGTCATGGCCCGGCCGTTGAACGAGGCCTCGTGCACGGTCTCGGCCTCGAGGTCCACGAAGGTGTTGAGCCCGGTCAACGGCGTCCAGAAGCGGATGGTGGTCTCGCTGCGGAACGTGTGCTCTCCGGTGGTGAGGTCGAGGAACACGTCGTACGACAGGTTGGACACGGTTCGGGCCCGGTCCTGGGCCTCGGCCCGGGTCAGGTTGTCGTCGCGCATCCCGCCAGTATCGCTCCCGGGGGCGGTGGCCAGGGCGCCGGTAGTCTTCCGTCGTGCGAGTAGGACTCGTCAGCCCCTACAGCCTCTCCCTGCCCGGCGGGGTGCAGGAGCAGGTGCTCGGCCTGGCCCGGGCGCTGCGGGCCATGGGCCACCCCACCCGGGTGCTGGGGCCGTGCGACGGGCCGCCCCCCGAGGCCGGCGTGGTCCCCCTCGGTGGGTGCCTGCCCACCTCCGCCAACGGCTCGGTCGCCCCCATCGCACCCGATATCTCCTGCGTGTTGCGCACCCTGCGGGCCCTTCGCGACGAGCGCTTCGACGTGGTCCACGTGCACGAGCCGTGCGTGCCGGGAGCGCCCCAGACGACCCTCTTCTACGCCCACGCCCCCATCGTGGGCACGTTCCACGCCGCCGGCACCAGCGCCGCCTACCGCTGGCTGCGGCCCGCCATGCGCTGGCTGGGCGACCGCCTCCAGGTCCGCTGCGCGGTCTCCGAGGACGCCCGCGACCTGGCCGAGCGCCACCTGGGGGGTGAGTACCGCGTCCTGTTCAACGGGATCGACGTGGAGCGCTTCGCCAAGGCCACGCCCTGGCCCACCGACGGGCCCACCGTCCTGTTCGTGTCCCGCCACGAGCCCCGCAAGGGCCTGGCCGTGCTGATCGCCGCCCTCGACCACCTCCCTCCCGGCGTGCGCATCTGGGTGGCCAGCGACGGGCCCGAGACCGAGCGCCTCAGGGCCCGCACCGCCGGGGACGCCCGGGTCGAGTGGCTGGGCCGCATCAGCGAGGAGGAGAAGGAGCGCCGCCTGCGGGGGGCCGACGTGCTGTGCGCCCCGTCGCTGCACGGGGAGTCGTTCGGGCTCGTGCTGCTGGAGGGCATGGCCGCCTCCACCCCCGTGGTGGCCAGCGACCTCCCCGGTTACCGCAACGTGGCCCGCCACGACCGGGAGGCGCTGCTCGTGCCTCCCGGCGATCCCGCCGCCCTGGCCGCCTCCCTAACCCGCGTGCTCGACGACCCGGCGGCGGCCCGCCGCCTCGTCACCGCCGGCGACGCCCGGGCCGCTGAGTTCTCCATGGAGCACCTGGCCGAGCAATACCTCGAGCTGTACGACGAGGCATGCCGGGTAAAGGCCGCGGCCCGGCCGTAGACTGGCGCCGAGATGCTCTTCTGGATCCTCCTCGGGCTCGTCGTCCTGGTCGTGCTGTGGCTGATCGCCACCTACAACCGGTTCGTCAAGCTCAAGAACCGCATCGCCAACGCCTGGGCCCAGATCGACGTCCAGCTGCGGCGGCGCTACGACCTGATCCCCAACCTGGTCGAGACGGTCAAGGGCTACGCCAAGCACGAGCGGGAGACGTTCGAGGCCGTGACCCGGGCCCGGGCGGCGGCCATCCAGGCCGAGGGCGTGCGCGACCAGGCCCAGGCCGAGAACATGATCACCAGCGCCCTGAAGTCGCTGTTCGCGGTGGCGGAGGCGTACCCCGAGCTCAAGGCCAACGCCAACTTCCTCAACCTCCAGGAGGAGCTGAGCGCCACCGAGGGCCGCATCGCCTACGCCCGCCAGTTCTACAACGACGCCGTTCTCCAGATGAACACCAAGGTGCAGAGCTTCCCCAGCAACCTGGTGGCCAACATGTTCGGCTTCCGCGAGCAGGAGTACTTCGAGGCCGACGACACCAGCCGCGGCCCCATCAGCGTCCAGTTCTAGTCCCGAGCTTGACTCCCGGCCCGGAGCGCCGCCAACCGCGGCACGTAGCGGTTCCTGCGAGCCCCGCCAGCGCCCGTGTTTGACCAGATCGCGTCCAACAAGCGGCGGTCGGCGGTGCTGATCGCGGCCTTCGTGCTGCTGGTGGCGGCGGTGGTGTGGGCCGTCAACCTCCTGCTGGGCAGGGGCGTGCCGGGCCTGATCATCGCCCTGGTGGTGGCGGGCGGCAGCGCCCTCCTGGCCTACTGGAAGTCCGACGCGGTGGCCCTGGCCATGAGCCACGCCCGCCCCGCCGACCCGCACGAGTACGCCCGCTACCACAACCTGGTGGAGGGGCTCTGCATCGCCGCCGGCCTCCCCAAGCCCCGGCTGTACGTCATCGAGGACCAGGCCCCCAACGCCTTCGCCACCGGCCGCAACCCCCGCCACGCGGCGGTGGCGGTCACCACCGGGCTGCTCGAGAAGCTCAACCGCGTCGAGCTGGAGGGCGTGCTGGCCCACGAGCTGAGCCACATCAAGAACTACGACCTGCTCGTCTCCACCCTGGCGGTGACCATGGTGGGCGTCGTCGCCCTGCTGAGCGACTTCTCCCTCAGGTTCCTGTGGTGGGGCGGGCCCCGCCACCGCAACGACCGCAGCGGCGGGCACGGGGGGCCGGCGGCCATCCTGGCGGTGCTGGGCTTCGTCCTCCTGCTCGTCACCCCGTTGGCGGCCCGGCTCATGCAGTTCGCCGTCAGCCGGCGGCGGGAGTCGCTGGCCGACGTGAGCGGCGTGGCCCTCACCCGGTACCCACCCGGGCTCATCTCCGCCCTCGAGAAGCTGAAGGAGGACACCACCGTCGTCCACTCCTCGTCTCGGGCCACCGCCCATCTCTGGATAGAGTCGCCTCTGGCCCGTACCCCCGAAGAGGGACGACTCGCCCGCCTCAACCGCCTCTTCGACACCCATCCGCCCCTCGAAGAGCGCATCCAGGCCCTCAAGGAGTTGTGATGAGTCTTTGGCGCCAGGCCCGCAACGGGCGCGCCCTCACCCCCCTCGCCGCCCTCGCCCTGCTCGCCCTCGTCGCCTCCGCCTGCGGCGGCGGGAACGGCGGCGAGCTGGGGAGCGGCCGCCGCACCACCACCACCGTCCCCCGCTTCTTCCCCCTCACCGGCCTGCCCGCGTCGGCCCCGGCCGTGGTCACCCGCCAGGCCATCACCGTGAAGGTGGAGAACTCGCCCGCGTCCCGGCCCCAGGCGGGCCTCGACAAGGCCGACGTCGTCTACGAGGCAGTGGTGGAGGGAGGCCAGACCCGCTTCCTGGCTGTCTTCCACTCCACCGACGCCGACCAGGTCGGCCCCGTGCGGTCGGTGCGCTCCACCGACCCGGCCGTCGTCCGGCCCTTCGGCGGGATCGTCGCCTACTCCGGCGGCATCCCCCGCTTCGTGGAGGCCATGCGGGCCACCGGGCTGACCAACTACGACGAGACCAGCGGAGGCGACGCCCTGCGCCGCCGCCGCGACAAGTCCGCCCCCCACAACCTCTACACGTCCACCGGCGCCCTCTACGGCCGGGCCCCCGACGCCGCCGCGCCTCCTGCCTTCGCCGACTTCCTGCCGCCGGGCGAGGCCTTCGCTCCCGCCGGCGCCACGCCGGTGGCCGGCTTCACGCTGGCAGTGGGCAGCTCCACCCGGGCCGACTACGCCTGGGACCCGGCCGCGGGCACGTGGTCGCGCTCCACCAACGGCGTCCCCCACACCGTCGAGGGCGGCGGGCAGATCGCCCCCACCACGGTGATCGTCCAGTTCGTCCCCTACCAGGGCACGGGCGAGGTCGACACCACCGGGTCACCGGTCACCGAGGCCCAGGTGGTGGGCAGCGGCGAGGCCACCATCTTCGCCGGCGGCGTGATGGTGCGGGCGCGGTGGGCCAAGCCCAACCCGTCGGCGATGACCCGCTGGACCGACCTGGCCGGCGCCCCCATCACCCTGCCTGCGGGGCGGACGTGGGTGGAGCTGCCGGCCACCGGCTCCGCCCTCACGACCCGCTGACGGCGGCCGGCGGTCGTTGGGGCCACGCAGGCCCGCGCCGGTAAGCTGGACGGTATGGAATCCACGCCCGGGCGCGCCACCGGCACCGACCGCGTCAAGCGGGGCCTGGCCGAGATGCTCAAGGGCGGCGTGATCATGGACGTGGTCACCCCCGAGCAGGCCCGCATCGCCGAGGACGCGGGGGCGGTGGCGGTCATGGCCCTCGAGCGGGTCCCGGCCGACATCCGCCGCGACGGCGGGGTGGCCCGCATGGCCGACCCCACGGTCATCGAGGCCATCACCGACGCCGTCACCATCCCGGTCATGGCCAAGGCCCGCATCGGCCACTTCGCCGAGGCCCAGGTGCTGGAGGCCCTGGGCGTCGACTACGTCGACGAGAGCGAGGTGCTCACCCCCGCCGATGAGGCGCACCACATCGACAAGTGGGCCTTCACCGTGCCCTTCGTGTGCGGGGCCACCAACCTGGGCGAGGCCCTGCGCCGCATCTCCGAGGGGGCGGCTCTGATCCGCTCCAAGGGCGAGGCGGGCACGGGCAACATCGTCGAGGCCGTGCGCCACCTCCGCTCCATCCTGGGCGACGTCCGCAAGCTCACCCAGGCCGACCCGGCCGAGCGCTACGCCTGGGCCAAGGAGCTGCGGGCGCCCGTAGGGCTGGTGAACGACATCGCCGACACGGGCGAGCTGCCGGTGCCGCTCTTCTGCGCCGGCGGCATCGCCACCCCGGCCGACGCCGCCCTGGTGATGCAGCTGGGCGCCCAGGCGGTGTTCGTGGGGTCGGGCATCTTCAAGAGCAGCTCGCCGGAGACGATGGCCAAGGCCGTCGTCGAGGCCACCGCCCACTACAACGACCCCCACATCGTGGCCAAGGTCAGCCGCGGGCTGGGCGAGCCCATGAAGGGCCAGGAGGTCCAGGGCCTCCAGGTGCGGCTGGCGGAGCGGGGATGGTGAGCGGGGTGCCCCCAGGTGCCGAAGGTCGGCGTACTCGCCCTGCAGGGGGCGTCCGCCCGCCACGCTGAGGCGCTGGAGGCGCTGGGGGCCACCGCAGTCGAGATCCGCGCCCCCGAGCACCTGAGCGGCATCGACGCGCTGGTGCTGCCCGGCGGCGAGTCCACCACCATCTCCCGCCTGCTGGTGACCTCGGGCCTGTTCGACCCCCTGGCCGAGCGGCTGGCGGCGGGGCTGCCCGCCCTGGGCACGTGCGCGGGGATGGTCCTGCTGGCCACCGAGGTGCTCGACGGCCGGCCCGACCAGCGCTCGTTCGGCACGATCGACGTGGCCGTGCGCCGCAACGCCTTCGGCCGCCAGGTCGACTCCTTCGAGTCCGACCTCGACGTCGCCGGGCTGAGCGGCGGGCCCTTCCCGGCCGTGTTCATCCGCGCCCCCGCCGTGGAGCGGGTGGGGGACGGGGTGGAGGTGCTCGCCACCGTGGCCACGGTGGCGAGCACCTCCACCCCGTCCCCCAC
>DATLGZ010000382.1:0-7064 GCA_035540235.1 Acidimicrobiales bacterium
GGCGGCAGGGCCTGCATGAGCTCGATGACGCGGCTGATGAGCCCGTCCACGAACCCTCCCCACCAACCGGCCAGCATGCCCAGCACGAGCCCGATGAGCCCGATGCCGACGGTGGCCACCAGCGTGGCGCCGACCGACAGGCGGGCGCCCCACAGCAGGCGGGAGACCATGTCCCGGCCGAGGTGGTCGGTGCCCAGGAGGTGCTCCGACGATCGGGGGGCGAACTTGTTGGCCACGTCGACCGCGTTGGGGTCGTGGGGGCTGATGACCGGGGCCAGGAGGGCGGCCGCCGCCACCAGGACCACCAGCACCAGTCCCACGACGGCGGCCCGGTCCCGCAGCAGCCGCCGCAGGATGCGGGTTCGGGCCTCCCCCCCCGCCTCGGAGACGAGGACGCCGGCCTCGGTGGGCGTCATCTCGACCGTCGTCACGCCGCCACCGCCTTGGTGCCCACCCGCACCCGGGCGTCGATGAGGGTGTAGGACAGGTCGACGACCAGGTTGATGAGAGCCACCGTCAACCCGCCGAAGAGGACCACGCCCTGGATCATGGGGAAGTCCCGCTCGGTGACGGCGTCGAGGGTCAGCTTGCCCAGCCCCGGCCACACGAAGATGGTCTCGACGATCACCGCCCCCGCCACCAGATGGGACAGGCGGGTGCCGAAGTCGGTCGCCACCGGGATCAGGGCGTTGCGCAGGGCGTGGCGGGCCACGACCAGGCGGGCGGTCAGCCCCTTGGCCCGGGCGGTGCGCACGTAGTCGTCGCCCAGCGCCTCCAGCATGGTGGAGCGGGTGAACCGGGCCAGCACCGCGGCAGGGCCCAGGGCGAGCGTCAGCGTGGGCAGGAGGTAGCTGTCGAGCCCCTCCCGCCCCGCCACCGGCACGAGCGAAAGGTGGACGGCGAAGAACAGGATGAGCAGCAGCGCCAACCAGAAGCTGGGCAGCGACGCGCCGGCCAGCGACGCCACCCGCATGACGTGGTCGGGGAGCCGCCCGCGGTAGAGGGCGGACACGACCCCGGCGGGGATGGCGATCACCAGGGCCAGCAGGGCGGCGGGGATGGCGAGCTGCAGCGTGTAGGGGACGCGGTGGGCGATCTCGGTGGTCACCGGCCGCCGGGTCGCGTAGGACACCCCCAGGTCGCCCCGCAGGGCGTCGCCCAGCCAGTCCACGTACTGCACCGCCAGGGGCCGGTCCAGGCCCAGCTCCTCCCGCACCCGCTCGATCTCCTCTTGGGACGCGGGCTGGTTGAGCACCCGCGTGAGGTACTGCTGGGCCGGGTCGCCGGGGGCCAGGTTGGCCAGCCCGAAGGCGATGAACGACAGCCCCAGCAGCGTCGGCACCATGAGGACGACGCGCCGGAGGGCGTACGCGCTCACCCTCCGGTCACGCCCACCCCGAGCCAGCTCACGTTGAGGAACGACGGGTGCGGCACGAAGCCGGTCACGCTCTTCTTCATCCCGTAGATGCGGTAGACGCCGTTCAGCGGGAGCACCGTGGCCTGCTCGGTGATCGCCTCGTTCATGGCGGTGGCCACGATCTCCTGCAGCTTGGCGTGGTCGGGCTCGGTGAGAGCGGGCTGGATCAACTGGTCGAAGCGGGGGCCGGGGGCGGCGATGCCCTGGTACACGCCCGAGCCGCTCGACCCCGGCCCCGTGTAGAGCAGCAGGATCGGCAGGAAGCCCACGTTGGCGTCGTTCTGGTTGCCGTCCTCGATGAAGATGTCGCCCTGCTTGCGCCCCATCAGGTCCTGGAACGACGCCGAGTCGGGCCGCTCCACGATCTCCACCTCGATGCCCAGGTTGCGCAGCTCGGCCTGGAGGAACGTGGGCGTCGGCCGGATGACCTCGGCCGAGGGGAACCCCGACACCAGCGTCAGCCGCAGCCGCCTTCCGTCCTTGACCCGGATCCCGTCGGCGCCGGCCCGCCAGCCGGCGTTGTCGAGCAGCGAACGGGCGGCGTTGAGGTTGTACTGGTGGCCCCGGATGAGGCTGGCCGACGCGCCCAGGGCCGAGGGTGGCACGAAGGTCTGGTCGGTGGTGGCCAGCCCGTCGAGCACCCCGTCCACGTGCTTCTGGCGGTCGATCCCCACGGCGATGGCCTTGCGCACGTTGACGTCGCTCAGGATGTCGTAGGGCTCCTCGCCGTGGGCGTTGAGGTAGATGGCCCGGTAGGCCCCTACCGTGCTCTTGGCGATGGTGAAGCCGCGGCTCTCCAAACCGGCAACGTCGTCGCGGGGGATCTCGTAGGCGAGGTCGATGTCGCCGGCCTGGAGGGCGAGCAGGCGGGCGTTGCGGTCGGGGTAGAAGCGGAACGTCATGCGGGCCACCAGCGGCTTCTCACCCCAGTAGTCGTTGTTGCGCTCGACGGTGATGCGCTCCTTGGGCCGGTAGTCGACGAAGCGGAAGGGGCCGGTGCCGACGGGGCGGGTGCCGTGGTTGGACCCGGGGGCGAGCGCCCCGTTCTGGGGGTGGACGAGCTGCTCCACCACCCGCAGGTTGGGCACCGACGCGGTGTAGTCGATGGTGTACTCGTCCACCACCACGGCCGACTGGGGCGTGGCCCGGATGGTGCCGCCGTTGCGCTTGGCCGCCACCCGGTCGAACAGCCCCTCCTTGATGGTCTGGGCGTTCATGGGCTGGCCGTCGTGGAACCGCACGCCCTGGCGGAGGTGGAATCGCCACGTGTTGGGCGGGCGGAACTCCCACCTCTCGGCCAGGCGGGGCACCACCTCGTAGCGGTCGTTGATGTAGACGAGGGTCTCGACGATGTTGGCGTTGG
Source organism: Acidimicrobiales bacterium (assembly GCA_035540235.1). Taxonomy (GTDB): domain Bacteria; phylum Actinomycetota; class Acidimicrobiia; order Acidimicrobiales; family AC-14; genus JBFMCT01. The sequence continues at coordinate 2,781 of DATLGZ010000382.1, forward strand.
CCGGGTAGGCGCCGAGGTTGGCGTCGGGCCCCTCCAGGATGTACTGGTCGTCGGTGAAGCCGATGCGCAGCTCGGCGTTGAGGTTGAGCTGGGCGCGCTGTCCCTGGCCTTCGTCGGAGTCGCCGGCGCCACCGCCGCAGGCGGCGGCCACGAGGGCGAGGACGAGGGCGGCGATCACACGGCGGGCGGCGGGGCGCACGGCAATCCTTTCGTCAGGCACTCAGGCGGTGGGCTGGGCCGGGTCGAGCAGGCGGGCCCGCTCGGGCCGGTAGACGGTCTCCGGCGCGGGGGTGGGAAGGCCCTGGGCCCGGGAGGCGAACTCGAGGGTGGCGGCCCAAGTGGCGGCGTCCATGGCGCCCACCGGAACCTCCGTGAAGATGTTGGGCACGGCCAGCTCCCAGCCCTCGAGGGCGTCGGCCGGGTCGACGTCGGGGTAGCGGCGGAGCAGGGCGTCCATGCCCGCCTCCGGGTCTTGGCGGGCCCGCTCCAGGGCGGCGGCGACGGCCGCGCCGACCCGCTCCACCAGCTCGGGCGCGACCCGGTCGGCGGCCACCAGGCCGCTGGAGTAGACCGGCAGCCCCAAGGCGACGGCCCGCACCTCCACGCCCGCCTGCCGGCGGGTGCGGGGCACCAGGTCGACGTAGTCGGCCACCGCGTCCACCTCACCCCGGCCCAGGGCGGCCGGCGCCCGGCCGTAGTCGAGGGGCACGAGCGGGGACCGGGGCAGGCCCAACCACTCCAGCCCCGCCTGGTAGTCGGCCACCAGCTTGCTGTCGGCCGGGCCCCCGAGGCGGGCGCCGGGAAGGTCGGCGGGAGTGGTGTACGGGGAGTCGGCGGCCACGATCCCGGCCATGGGGCTGCGCTGCACCACGATCGAGGTGTAGCGGGCGGGCAGGTCGCCCCACTGGGCGCGGGCCTTCAGGTAGTGGTTCACGCTGGTCAGGCAGAAGTCGGCCCCGCCCTCGGCCACCCGCCGCACGTTGGCCGGGCCGGGGGCGGGCTCCATCAGCTCCACGTCGAGGTCGAAGTCGGCGAACAGACCGCTCGCTCCTGCCGCCAGGTACGGCAGGTGGTAGCCCGGAAGTCAGCCCGGGCAGTAGAAGCTCAACCGGACCGGTGTCGGCATCGGGCCCCCCTTTCGCTCGACCCTCGCAACTATTCGTCCGCCCGGAGGGGGACCGCAATAGGTGCTGGGCGCACTTAGCGTGGAGAGGCGGATGTTGCGGCCCCAGCTTCAACCCGCGCTACGGTGATCGCCGCTGACACCGCGGGCGAGGAGCGCGGTGCCGACCCCTGGAGGGAGCTTCTTCAAACACGCACGCCCTGATGGGTGCCGTCTGCACCTCGTATGGACGCCCGCGTGGCCGAGAACGCCGTAGCCGTGTCCTGAGCCCCCCGAAGCTCACGAGCCGTTGCCACAAAGACGAGTGCCCGCATTCCCAGGCCACACCTGATGCCCGATGTCGGGCGCATTCAAGGAGGCGCAAGATGCGCACACAATTACGTTCGGCGGCTGTAGTACTCACGGTCCTCCTCGGGACCAGCACACTCCTCGCTCCTGCGATCGCCCAGGAGAACGAGGACCGCACCGACTCGGCCCAGTACACCGAGTCTCGGGCCGACTACTGGGCAGCCCGCGAGGCGTGGGCAGCCAAGAAGGCGGCCCAGCAGGCGGCACGGGACGGCGGCGGAGGGGAGCCTGAGGAGGGCGAGATCCCGACCCTCACGGCCCCGGCGGCCACGCCCCCCACCACCGCTCCGCCGGCCGCCCACCTCTACCCCACCGACGCCCAGCTCCACGCCCTGCGGGTGTGCGAGTCGGGTGACGACTACTTCATCAACACCGGCAACGGCTACTACGGCGCCTACCAGTTCTCGCCCATCACGTGGTGGTGGATCGGGTACTCGGGTTACCCCCACCAGGCCGCTCCATGGGTGCAGGACGAGGCGGCTCGCTACCTGTACTCGCTCATGGGGTGGACGCCGTGGCCCGCGTGCTCCCGCTACCTGGGCTTCTTGTAGGCCGACCTCTTGTAGGCGACATCAGCGATGCTCAGACCGGAGGTTGCGGGTCGTACTGGATGTAGCGGCGGATCCGGCGGGCCCGCTCCTCCGTGTCGAGGCGGCGCACCAGGTGCAGCGCCATGTCGATGCCGGCCGACACCCCCGACGCGGTGATCACCCCGCCGCTGTCGACGTAGCGGTCGTCGGGCCGGACGTCGATGTCCCGGCCCAGGGCGGCGAGGTCGTCGAGGGAGGCCCAGTGGGTGGTGGCGGGGCGGCCGTCGAGTAGGCCGGCGTCGGCGTAGACGAGCGAGCCGGTGCACACACTGGTCAGGAGGGCCCCGTGGGTGGCGACGTCCCGCACCCAGCTGCGCACCGCCTCGTCGCCGATGTGGGCCCGCGTCCCCATGCCGCCGGGATAGACGAGCACGTCGATGGGCGGCGCGCTGGCCCAGGTCTCGTCGGGCACGATCCGCAGGCCCTTGGCGCAGGTGATGGTCCCGTCGGCGGCGGCCACGGTGAAGACCCGCACGGCCGCCTCCTCGGGCGCCATCTGCTCCCAGACCCGCAGCACCTCCCAAGGGCCGACGAAGTCGAGCTCCTCCACGCCCTCGAAGACGAAGATGGCGATCGAGGTGGACATGCCCTCAGCATCCCACCGGGGCGGGTAGGGTGGTCGGCATGTGGCGGGTAGTGGGCGCCCTGCTCGTGCTCTTCGTGATCCTGTCGATCGTGGGGCTGCTGCTGCGGGCCCTGCGGTGGCTGCTGGGTGTGGCCCTGATCGTCGCCATCATCGCCGCCGTGATCGGCGCCATGGGCAAGTCGCGGGAGCGCTGACGGCCCGCGGGGCTAGCGCGGCACCGCCGTCCACACGATGTAGCTGGCCGAGAACCGCAGAGCCGACGTGAGGCGGTCGTCGATGTGGCCGATCCTGTCGATGCGAGCCCGGTCGTCGGTGGCCAGCAGCTTGCGGAACCAGTCGAAGCGGATGGCGAAGGCCAGCTCGTAGGGCAGCCAGCTGAAGAAGTCGGTGGCCACCACCCGCAGGCCGCCGTCGTGGATAGCGGCCAGGTTGCGGCGCCGGCCCTTGAAGAAGTGCTTCTCCCGCTTGGGCGCGAGCAGCGTGAACACCCAGAACTGGGGGGCGCCCAGGCACGCCTCGACGACCACCACCTTGCCCGTGGGGCCGACGGCCCGGGCCGCCGCCCTCATGAGGTCGGCGGGGTCGTCGAGGTGGTGCAGGAGGTTCTTGACCACGGCCAGGTCGTGGCTGGCGGCGGGCAGGCCGGCCACCACCTGGGTGGCGTCGCCCTGGATGAGCTGGCCGCTGACGCTGGGCCGGGCCAGCTCGAGGGCGGCGGCGCTGAGGTCGGTGCCGGTGTAGGACAGGTCGACGCTGCGCTCGGCCGCCATGCGGTGCAGGGCCGAGCCCAGCAGCCCCTCGCCGCAGCCGATCTCGAGCAGGCGCAGGGCCCGCCCGTTCGACGGCGAGGGCGTGGTGCCGTCGCCGGCGAGGCCCCGGTCGCAGACCAGGCGGGCCAGCCGGTCGTAGAAGCTGCGGAACAGGGGGTGGGCCAGCTGCTCCTGCACGACCGCCGCCCGCTTGGGGAAGTGGCCGTCGTAGTAGGTGCGCTGGTACTCGACCTGGTCGCTCGAAGAGGTCATGGGGCGGCTCGCAGGACCATCACGTCCTTCTTGAAGGGGATCAGATCGTAGGCCGCCAGCACGGCCCGGACGGCCAGGTCGCGCGGGCCGGGCCGGCGCGAGGCCCGCACCGCCTGCCACCAGCTGGAGGAGAAGCGGGCCTCCCGGTAAGCCTCCAGCCGCAGGCCGTGGGCGGCGAGGGCCTCGCCCATCGCCTTGCGGGTGAACAGGTGGACATGGCCCGACGGGCGCTGCTCGCCGAAGGGGTTGCCGTAGCGCCGCCGGGACGACGCCTCCACGCCCGGCGGCTGGACGCCGGCGAGCAGGGAGATCACGACGAGAAGGGAGTCGAGGCGAGGGGTGGACAGCACGATGCGGCCGCCCGGCTTCAGGAGGCGCTTGGCCTCCTCCAGCAGGGCGTCAGGGTCGAGCAGGTGCTCGATGCACTCCAGGCTGACCACCACGTCGAACGAGGCCGCTTTGAAGGGCAGCGGGCCGGGCACGAAGGCCGACACGCACGACACCTTCCGCCGGCGGGGAGCGAGCGGGTCGGGGAAGCCCACGTCGACCGCCACCGCCAATGCCGCGCCCGCCTTGGCTCCCAACTCGGCGGTGACGAACCCGTCCCCCGCCCCC
>DATLGZ010000383.1:0-5271 GCA_035540235.1 Acidimicrobiales bacterium
GGCGGGGGAGACGAGGGTCCACACCCCCTTCCGCATCCCCAAGGACAACCGCATCGGCGTGGGGTTCTGGGAGGCGGCCCGCGGCCTCCTCGTGCACCACATGGAGATCGACCAGGGCAAGATCGTCAACTACCAGATCACCACTCCCTCTACGCTCAACGCCTCGCCGACCGACGCCTCAGGCCAGCTCGGGCCCTACGAGCAGGTGGTGGTGGACACCCCGCTGCTCGAGTCGGTCCCCGAGGACCAGATCAAGGGGATCGACGTCCTGCGGGCGGTGCGGAGCATGAACCCGTGCATGCCCTGCACCACCCACATGGACACCGGCCGGGGCGTGATCGTGCGGGAGGTCAACTCCTGCGGCTGCACGTTCGAGTGACGGCCCACGGCGGCTGAGCGCCGCCGGCGAGATCGGGGCGCGGCCGCGCCCGACCGCTGCCCCTGTCCCCGTGGCGGGGCGCGGCCGCCCCGTACTGCCAGAGCTCAGGTCGAGGCGGGCGTGAACAGGGTGTAGCGGTGGTGGGCCAGGCCGGGAGCCATCGGCCTGGGGAGGTAGCGCTCCCACGCCGCCAGCTTGGCCACCCGCTCCTCGAGGTCGGGCTGCTCGCCCCGCAGGTAGGGGAGGATCGACCACCGCCACGCCCCCTCGCCGCCGGCGGGCGCCTCCTGCTTGCCCAGTAGGGCCCGCACCACCTTGGCCAGCGGCACCGACGTGTCGGGGAAGGGGGGGATGTCGAACAGGCCGGTGTCGAGAGGCTCGAGGCCGATGCGGCGGGCGGCGTCGACCTGGGCCTGGCGGTCGAGGGCCTGCTCGTTGAGACGGTCGAACAGGCCCTGGTGCCACAGCTTGGCCCGCACCCGTATGAAGACGTTCTTGTTGGGCACGCACGACAGCACCGCCTTGTCGGCCCACGCCGCCTGGCGGGCCAGCACCGCCCAGGGGTCGTCGAACCACCACAGGGCGGCGAAGCTGAAGACCAGGTCGTAGTCAACGCCCAGCTCCTCGGGCCAGGTGGCCGGGTCGGGGCCGTCCACGAGGTGGGTGTCGGGCTCGAGGCCCAGCTCCCGCCACTGCTTCACCACCGCGTCGAGCCGCTCGGCGGAGAAGTCGAGCAGGCCCACCCGCACCCCCGCCTGGGCCAGGAACACGCAGTCGATGCCGGGGAAGCCCATCATGCCGAAGGCGGGGGCGTGGAGGACGCTGCGGGAGGCGGTGCGGTCGACCGCGTCCTGGAGGACGTCGCGCAGGGCGAACCTCTCGTAGACGGTCCCCAGGCCCTCGTCCTCGTCGGCCACGTAGCCCCGCCAGTCGAAGCCGAGCTCGTCCTCGGAGCCGGACGTGGCGTTGCCCGAGGCCACCGCCGCCGCCGACACCTTCGGGGCCGGGGGCCGGTGTTCGGCCGCGAGCCACGCCCCCACGGGCGGGACGCCCTCCTCGACGCCGATGGACGGCGTCCAGCCCCACTCGGCCGCCGCCCGCTTGGGGGCGTAGGCCCGATCGACGGTCATCACCTCGACCGAGTGGCGCGACAGCGGCGCCTCGCCGCCCCGGCCCAGCGCCGACCACGTCGAGTCGACCGCCGACGCCACCGATCGCACCAGGCCGGCCGGCACCCGGAACGAGGGGGCGGGCAGCCCTGCTCCGTCGGCCAGCAGGCGGAGGATGTCGCGCACCGGTGTGGGCGCCGGCCCGGCCACGAGGAACACCCCCTCGCCCGACTGGCCGGCCCGCACCAGGGCGGCGGTGAGGTCGTCGACGTGGGTGAGGTGGATGCGGTTGGCGCCCGTGCCCGGGAAGGTGCGGAGGCGGCGCCGCATGAGGGCGTGGGCCCGGGCCAGCATGCCCGAGCGGTCGCCCACCCCGTAGGTGATGGTGGGGCGGACCACGACGGCCGACCCCGACGTGCGGGCCAGCACCAGACGCTCGGCGGCCAGCTTGGCCTTGCCGTAGGCCGACTCCGGCCTGGGGGGCGTGAGCTCGTCGGCCGGCCACGCCTGGTGCCAGCCGTAGACCGACGACGACGACACGTACACGAAGCGGGCCTCGGGATCGACGGCCCGCAGGAGGCGGGCGGTGCCGGCCACGTGCGAACCGTGCACCTCCGCCGGGGAGCCCCGGTAGGCGCCGGCGAGGTGGTAGACGAGATGGCAGCCCGCCGCCGCCGCCTTCAGCGACTCGGGGTCGTCGAGGTCGCCGGCGACCACCTCGGCTCCTGCCGGCACCCGCTCGGCCGCCTCGGCGGAGCGGGCGATGGCCCGCACCGGGTGGCCGGCGGCCACCAGCGCTCGCACCAGGTGGCTGCCGAGGAAACCCGACCCCCCGGTGACGAGGATCACGTCTCGGTGGCGGCCGCTACCGCAGGGCTCGGCTGCGCCGGTGGCGCCATGCGCTGGCGGTGCGGCGACCGCACCACCCCGGCGGCGATGCGGGTGGCGGCGGCCGGCTCGGCCAGCAGGTTGGTGTAGGCGGCGTTGGCCAGCGGGCAGGTGCAGTGGCGCTCCCGCATCCAGGTGCGGAACTCCTCCGCCTTCTCGGAGAACCACACGGTGGGGAAGTCGAAGTCGGCGTCGCGCAGGTTGCCGAACGAGCGCGACAGCACGCAGCACGACCACAGCTCGCCGTCGGCCCCGATGTGGCACGAGAGGAAGCCGGCGTGGCACACCGGCATGGCCTCGGCCTCACCCGCCAGCAGGCGGGTCACCCGGCCGTAGTACTCGTCGCGCAGGGCCCGGGCCATGCCCGCCACGGTGCCGCTGGCCGCCTCCTCCACCTCCAGGACCGCATCGGCCGCCACCCGGAACCGCTCCGAGTAGGGGGTGACGCCCGAGCCGATGGTCTGCAGCTCCACCCGCTCCTCGGCCGGTTCGGCGATGTAGGAGTCGGCCCCGAGGCGGGCCAGGCCCCGAGCGACCTCGGGGAAGTCCTCCTGGTTCTGGTCGGACACGACGGTGTGGCAGCCCACGGTGAGGTTGGGCAGGTCGAGGGCCCGCAGGCCGGTCAGGGTGTCGATCAACCGCTTCCACGACCCGGGCGCGCCTCGGATGGTGTCGTGGCGCTCGGGCACGTGGTGGTCGAACGACAGGTTGATCACCAGCTGGGTGTCGGGGCTGGCGGTGCAGATCCTCTCCACCCCGGCCAGGACCTGCTTGGTGTACCAGCCGTTGGTGGGGATGTTGACGATGGCGGGCTGGCAGTGGCGGATGGCCGACAGGATGATGTCGGGCAGGTCACGCCGGATGAAGGGCTCGCCCCCGCTGAAGGTCATCCACGTGGGCGCCGTGCCCATCGAGACGAAGACGCGCTCCCACTCCTCGGCGGTGAGCTCGGTGACCTTGCGCTCGTAGACGTTGCAGGTGAGGCAGCGGAAGTTACAGCGAAAGTTGGTGCTGACGACCACGTTGATCGGCAGCAGCCTCGGCCAGCCCTTGGCTCGCCACGAGCTCGCCGCCGCCAGGGTGTAGCCCGTCTGCGTCAAGCGCCGGAGCTTTGGTGCTCTGGACCATCTCCCAGACATGGTTCTCCCTCCCCCGCACGTAATCGGCCCGGGCCCGGAAGCGGGCGAACGCCTCCATGGCCACCGCGCCTGCCGTCCAGGCCAAGCGCTTCGGACGGTCACTCCTGACCTGGGTGCGGGTGGGATCGGTAGTGAGGTCGTCGACGATGTCGCGCCACAGCTCGTACACCAGGAGCGCCGGCTGCAGGCTGGGGACAGTGTAGCCCTGCTTGTGGCGGAGCCAGAGATGGCCGGTGTGGACCTGGCGGCGCTGCTTCACGAAGTCCCTGACCGAGCCGGGGCCGCGGTTCACCACGACGGCGGCGGGTACGTAGGCGGACTTCCAGCCCTCGGACTCGAGCATGGCCTGGAAGCACGCCTCGTCGACCGACGTGCGGGGCAGGGAGACGACCGCCTCCCGGCGCAGGGCGATCATCTCGCCCAGCTTGGGCTGGTGGAGGGCGAGGCGGTGGTGGAGGCGCCAGAGGAGGTGCACGGCGTAGCCGATGGAGCAGCCGTCGTCGTTGACCGGGACGGGCCGGCCTCCGGCCATGCCGATGCCGGGCGAGCGAAGCGCCTCGACCAAGAGCGGGATCGACCCGGGCTCGGGCAGCACGTCGCCCGAGATGATGACGATGTAGGGCATCGTCGTCTCCCGGATGCCGAAGTTCACCGCCGCCGCCTTGCCCGAGCGCTCGGCCTCGACGTACAGCCGCACCCGCCCGTCGCCCACGTCGGCCCGGGAGTTGGAGATCTCCAGCACCGTGGGCACGGTCTCGTCGTCGCAGGCGCTGGCGATCACCAGCACCTCGCCGATGGCCGGCTCGGCCAGCAGGCGGTCGAGCAGGGGCGCCATGTTGGGGCCGTCGTTGTGGGTGGGCACCACCACGCCGATCGTGCCCTGGGCCACCGGTGCGCCGGTGTCCGACTCGAAGGGGCGCGACGCCAACACGGCGGCTGCCAGCTCCACGTCGGTCACCCGGTCCTCAGTTCCGCTCGGCAAAACCCCATCCCCCCACCGAGTGTGTCCCGCACTGCCCGCCGGCAGAGTAAGTGCGCGGAGCATAGTCTGTGACGCCCGAAGCAGATCAAGCCCCTGACCCGAACTTGTGACCGCCCGACCTCGCCGCCCATCCTTCGCTCCGACCCGCCCAGGCGCGGCGTTGGCGGTGGCGGCCGCCTGCCTGGCGGCGCTGGCGGGGGCCGGCCCGGCGGCCGCCCAGGCCGGCGGCTGCCCCTCGAGCGGCAACATCCTGTCGACCGCCGACGTTAGGGTCACCAGCCCCGCCCCCGGGTCGGCGGTGACGGGGCCGAACGTCACCGTGCGGGGCACGGCCTCGGCCGGGCTGCTGGCCCAGCTCACCCGGGTCGAGGTGCGCTTCGGCGGCGAGGTCCGGGGTCGCAGCTACGACGCCGCCTCTTCCATCGACTTCGAGATCACAGTGGACGCCTCCGAAGTGCCTGCCGGCCCTACCCTCCTCTCGGTGGTGGCGTGCGGGCTGCACGCCCGGGGCGACCGGCAGTTCTCGGTGGCGTACCAGCCCCGGGCGGCGGTGCCGACCACGGCGGTGACCTCGCCCCCCACCACGTCGGTGTCGGTTCCGGGCGACGCCGTGCCGTCCGAGCCCGGGGCGCCGTCCACGACGGCGGTCACGGGGCCGGTCTCGCCCCCGGGCAGCGCCGCCCCCGGCCAGCCGTCGACCACTGCGCCGGGCCAGACCACCATCGCCTCCACCCCGCCGGCCACGGCGGCCGATGCCGCTTTGCCGGCTCCCGC